>DDIC01000066.1:0-15145 GCA_002338335.1 Bacteroidetes bacterium UBA1860 | reverse complement strand
ACAGGATAATGGCAGCCAATGGACCACATTCATGCCGTTGGATAGCCTCCTGAACGGTGTCGGTGGTTTTGACCACACTAATTTTGAAATCTCCTTCGGGTGAGACCCCTTTGATGAGTCGATCTTTGAATTTAAAGGTTTCAATGTCGAGCTGGGCGTCTTTCGGAGTCATAGAGGCTTTTGGATGGGGCTGTTAAGTGGGTGGTTCAGTGAGTCTTTTGAGTGAGACTGTTCAGTAGGTCAGTTATAAAAGTACAGTCATAAGTGACAAACAAAAGTTACGGGATTCTTCATTCAGGTGGGTACAGTCAATCTTCCGAGCCACAGCTAGTATTTTGCGATGCACAGCAACAATCATTCGACGCCCACAACCATTCTTCTGAACCCAGCCTCAGAAAATCGTACCTTGTGGCCAGAGTATGAATAGCACACCGACCGCCATAAAATGGGTTGCCAAATCGGCGCCCAAAGCCACACAGATTGAGCACCTAGTCCAGGAGCTACGGATTCCAGCTGAGGTTGCAACACTCTTGCTCCATCGTGGTATTTCAACCTTTGAAGAGGCGAGAACCTATTTTCGTCCTGAAGAATCGACCTGGCATGACCCCTTTTTGATGAAAGATATGGAGCCTGCCGTGGGGCGGTTGCTTCGTGCGATCAAAAAAAAGGAGAAGGTGATGGTTTATGGGGATTATGATGTAGACGGGACTACATCTGTCACCATGATGGATGCCTATCTGGCTCGTCATCAAGTCCCTGTGTCCCACTTTTTGCCGTCCCGATTCAAGGAGGGGTATGGCCTTACTCAGGAAGGAATTGATCAAGCGATCGAACAAGAGATTCAGCTGATGATTACAGTAGATTGCGGCATCACAGCGGTTGAAGAGGTGAGGCAACTGCAAGAGGCGGGTGTGGATGTGATTATTTGTGATCATCATGAGCCTGGCGAACACCTTCCTCCTGCTGTAGCTGTGCTTGATCCAAAGCGCGCAGATTGTCCTTATCCGTTTAATGAGCTCTCTGGTGCGGGGGTTACCTATAAATTAATTGAAGCGACACGGCAGCGCCTTGGAGAGCCAGAAGATGTTACCGAATCGTTGCTTGATTTGCTTGCGGTCTCGATTTCTGCAGACATCGTCTCCCTGCGTGATGAGAATCGATGGATGATGCATAAAGGACTCATACGACTCAATGAACGTCCTCGGCCAGGCTTTCAAGCACTGATGAAAACGTGCAAAGCTACGCCTGGATTTGTTCGTTCGCCAACCATTGCGTTTTCGATGGGTCCTCGAATTAATGCAGCTGGGCGGATGGGAAATGCATTTCCAGCATTGGAGTTGTTGATGGCGCGAACAGATGAAGAGGCGATGTCGCGAGCTACAGCCTTGGAACAAATCAACAAGGAGCGAAAACTTGCTGATAAAACAACTCTTCAACAAGCCATGGAACAAGTCGCTCAGCGAGGCATGCAAAACGATCCAACGCTCGTGCTTTTTGGTGAAAATTGGCACCTTGGTGTGCTGGGGATTGTGGCCTCACGATTGGTTGAGGAGTATCAGCGTCCGGTATTCTTACTGAGTCAGCTCAACGGTCAGGCAAAGGGGTCCGCTCGATCGGTAGCGGGCATTCACTTGGTGCGATTACTGGAAGAGGTGTCCGATACGCTTGAACGATACGGTGGGCACGCTTCTGCGGCGGGTCTTGCACTAGATCCATCACAGATTGAGCGTTTTAGGGATCGCGTGAATGAAGCGATGGTTGCACTCCCCATGGAGCCTGTCGAGCAAATGCATGAATACGATGCTGAGTTACAACTCAAGCAAATCACTCCGAAGTTTTGGAGTCTTTATAGACAGATGGAACCCTTTGGACCCGATAATCCTGTGCCAAGGTTCATGACGCGGGGCGTACGACTAGCTAAAGCACCCGTCCGCTTTGGAGTCAACCATGCGAAGGGTTTATTGATGCAAGCCGAGGACCCAGAGCGAGCCTTTGAAGCGATTAGCTTCTCGAATCGGATTATCGCTGAAGAACTCCAGCGGACTTGGTCGCTTCAACGCCCCATGGATATCTTGTGGGAACTAGAAGAATCCAATTTTGGAGGAAAACGAGTCTTTCAATTACGCCTCATTGACCTGAAACTCACCTCCTAATTGTTGATTGGGAACAAAGTCGTATATTTGTGATTGCTTCTTGGGCAAGCCTCTTGCCTGCCCAAGATCTTTGGCATGTTGGGACTGTAGCTCAGTCGGTAGAGCAATGGACTGAAAATCCATGTGTCGGCGGTTCGATTCCGCCCGGTCCCACAGTATGATTTAGTTGTCAGTAGATGTTTGCGATGTTCCGCTACCACCTGTGACTGGAGAAAAGTGAGCAGCGACAATCACCCATTCACCCTCTTCCTTTACGAATACTTGAGTGATCCTTGTTAAGTAATGATCAACAGAACCAGCATTCTGCGGCTTCATACTACCTTCATTATAATACATAGCAACAGCAGCCTGACCCCCAGCGATGGAGATAACCTCAATATGCTTTGCCTGAAGGCTAAGATTATCAAATCTATTCACCAGCACTTCATTTGTTACACTGTTGAGCAGCCCACCACTCGACCAGAATTCTAATGCGCCCGCTTTAGAGTAGTTGTTGAGGTTTTCATTTGTTTCATTAGCTACTTTTTGATCGTTCAAAATCATTGCCTTGATTTCATCGCTAACACTTGTTGATTGGGCAAACGACATACTACTCAAAAGACTGATTGTAATAATGCATAAAAATAATCTCATGGCTCTTTCTTTTTGTTTAAGTATTGTTGGTGTAATGAGTGAGGTATCAAAGTATACATAATCTTAATTGTGCTATGTAACATTAGTTACATTCTTATGACTTAAAAAAAATGTAGTGTACATATTCACAGATTTCACTTTACTTTACGTCAACAGGTAGCACTATTGAACAAAAGAAACCTTTCTTAAATCATGCGTATAACATCCCTATCTATAATCCTCACCTTTATTGCAGGTAATGTCTTTTCTCAAACTACTTATAAAGAGTGGTGGGTAGAGGTAAAACCTGGCAAAGGACAATCTATCATTGAAAACACAAATCAATTCTTTGAGCAGAATGATGCTGAATTCTCCTCTGGTGGTTGGGCCATCTATACAGTTGATACTCGTGGCAGTATGCAAGTCACCCACAAACTTAGAAGATTTGGGAATTATTCAGTTGAAGCGCTGTCGTGGAGTGAAGAAGTTGATAGTCGCTACTCTCAGTTGTGGCAGCAAAATTTCAGCATGATCGAAACGGTCGTCAAGGATCAACAGGCACTTATTCTTACGCGAAAAAATTATACAAAAGAGTTGACACTCAAATACCCATATGAAAAAGTTTATGAAATACATGTGGCAGACCCAGAGTCATATTTAGAGGCATTCAACACCCTATGGGCCTCTGATGATATCGTATCGCTCTGGGAGGATAGACCCTATGCATTGGCAGCTGTAACAACTGGGCATGAAAACGCAATTACCCATCGATTACACCTTAGCTTTGAGGATTGGCGAGATATGTATGAAATGGAGCGACAGTTCTATGCTACAGATGCCTGGTCAGACTATTTGCAAAAAGATCTTGATGCTGAAATAATTTCAACAATGACATCAATCTTGAGAGCGAGACACAGCGCCAATTGATTTGCTCGAAGTGAAGGCGTTTAATAACCAGCCGCCTGCCCATCCACACGCGATTCGGATGCGCCTAGATACACGCCATAGGTATGATTACGCATAATGGCTTGATAACGACCAAAGAAGCCCTGACCAATACGTACATCATGCCCCATTGCTTCGAGTGTACGGACAATCTCATAATCTATCGAGCTCTCAATACTGACTCGCCCGCCATTAGTTAATGAATCCCCTGTCCCATCCGTAGGCTCTGTCGATCCAGCATGATCCCAACGTAGGGCATCACCTGCCTCCTGGATGTTCATACCAAAATCGATAATATTCGTCAGAATACTCACATGACCTACGGGCTGATATCCACCTCCCATGTTCCCAAAACTCATAAGTGGTTTTCCATCTTTCATCACAAACCCTGGAATAATGGTGTGAAAAGGGCGTTTTCCAGGTGCATACACATTGGCGTGCTTAGGGTCGAGTGAAAACAATTCACCTCTATTTTGGAAGCTAAAGCCAGTACCTGGCACGACAAAACCCGTTCCCATTCCTCGGAAATTACTCTGAATCAATGAGACCATATTTCCATACTGATCGGCGGTGGTAAGGTAGATCGTGTCACCATCTTCCAAGACATCCACCCCTGTCGTGACATCTCTTCGGGCTCGGTCACCAATAAGCTCACGACGCTCTGCGGAATACTCCTTGGACAACAACACATCATAGGGGACGTCATAAAAATCTGAATCCGCATAATGCTTGGCACGATCTTCGAAGGCCAATTTTTTGGCTTCAATAAGCAGATGATAGGTTTCAGCGGTTGCAAATCCTGTTTCAGATAGATCAAATCCTTCTAGGATATTCAACATTTGTAACACCGCGGTTCCTTGAACGTTGCCACCCACTTGGTACACATCATACCCACGATAATTGACCGTTCGAGGCTCCACCCATTCTGATGTGTGTAGGTCAAAGTCTTCGTATCGAAGGTAGCCGTCATTTTCGCGCATCCACTCATCGATGGCTTCAGCAATCTCCCCACGATAAAACGCATCTCGACCTTGCTCTGCAAGCAATCGGAAGGTGTTACCCAGGTCTGGATTTTTGAAAATCTCCCCCTTTTCGGGACCACGCCCATCGATGGTAAAGGTTTCGGTGAAAGCGCCAGGCTGGCGACTCAAAAAGCGTGCACTACGCTTCCATGCACCAGAAATGGCCTCACTCACAGGAAATCCATTCTCAGCATACCAAATGGGCTCACTTAGGATATCGGCCATGGACGCTGAGCCAAATCTCTCATGCATTTCGAACCACCCATCGACCGCCCCAGGCACGGATACCGAAAGTAAATCGTAGCCTGGAATGCTTGTTCGGTCTTTCGCTTCCAAGATGTCAAGAAGCCTCTCGAAGGATAGTCCTCGCGGCGACCGTCCACTGGCGTTCAGGGCGTAGAGTTGCCCACTCTCCTCGTGCCAAATAATGGCAAAAAGATCCCCTCCAACGCCATTGCCCGTAGGCTCCATGAGTCCCATGGCAGCATTGGCACCAATGGCGGCATCGATCGCATTTCCGCCATTTTTAAGGATGTCGAGCCCCACTTGAGTCGCTAAGGGTTGACTCGTGGCGACCATTCCCCGTTGACCAATGACTTCGGAGCGAGTGGCAAAGCCACGTCCCGCCTCTCGGTCAATTTGGGCATAGATTGTGCTTGGTTGCAGGCTCATTCCTAGTGCAAGGAGTGCGCCGAATAGTTGAAAGGCGAATTTCATAAGTGTGATGGACTATAATGTGTTTCATGGAATGTTACACATCGATGACACATTATCAAAGAAGGGGTTGATTCGTGTTATATTTTGAAACCCGCCCTGACACCACACTATCCACAAGGACTCATTTACAATACAACCAACATATACCCATGAACAATCTACTTCTATCCCTTTTGATCATCGGAGCACTAGTCGCGATTACCGCAGGGTGCAACTCCATGAAAAATGGTGATTCTGCCACAGTTCAATCCATCAGCGCGAAAGAACTCAAAGAAAAAATGGATACAAGCGAGGACTTTTTGTTGTTGGATGTTCGTCAGCAAGATGAATACGACTTTGTCAATCTGGATGGCACCTTAATACCGCTGGGACAACTAAGCCAACGAATCACTGAAATCGATGCATACAAAGACAAGGACGTTGTGGTGATGTGCCGAACCGGCAGTCGGTCTGGTCAAGCGGCTCGTATTTTGGTGCGCGAAGGATTTCAGAATGTGTACAACCTTTCAGGAGGCATCACAGGATGGTCCCGTGACGTGGATCCAAGCATGCCAACGTATTAAATAAAAAAGGCCACCCAGAACTGGGCAGCCTTTAACAAATCACGAAAAGCGAGTGAGCTTATCCTTGAGCAAGATCTTGCAGAGTAGATGCAAGCTTGTTCATTTTGTCTGCATGGGCACCTGATGCATTTGCATTCACCGTACCGGCGAGATCCATCAGCACATCCATATTGCCTGACATCTCTGCAGTATAAATACCATCGCGCAGTTGCTGAATCATCTCTTGAGACATTTCAGGGTCACGATCGAGCTGGTCAACATAGGCTTTTGCCAAAGCAAACGATGCTGGCCACTTATACATCGGTTGACCTTGAGCATTTTTGTACTTAAGCTTCACAGTGTTGGCTGCGTCAATCTCGTTTTGAGTCAAGAATGGGTTAGGAGATAACTGTAATACATCCAGCCCTCTAGCTATCTCAGAACTGTATATATGTCCATTGTACCAGTACGCAGACCAACTACCACCTACGAGCAACTCTTCAGAGCTAATTGGCCCTCTGTCAAAAAATGCGATTTCTGTTGGGGAGTTTGAATCTGTCCAGTCAAAAACGGATATACCACCTTGGTACCATGCTTGAACCATGATATCGCGGCCTGGAACAGGAATCATAGAACCATTATGAGAAACACAGTTTTCATACACAGTGCTTACAGATGGGATTTTATAATACGTGTCGAATGAAAGTGCATTGTCTTTAATCGTAAATAATGCGTTTGCGCCCCACTCAGCTGGATCAGTATCGCGGCATTTTGGGCCAGTACCACCCCCCCATTCATCGCCAAACATCACCTTTGAACCATCATTATTGAACGTTGCGTTATGCCAATAACTAAAGTTTATATCTGCAATTTCATCCACTCTTACCGGACTAGCTGGGTCTGTTATATCTAGGAGAATTCCATACCCCTCACAAGCCCCTGCAGCGAGACCAATCTCAGGATAGAGTGTGATATCATGGCATTGATTCGGTCCCATTTCTGATAATACAGGATCCCTGCCCCCAAGTACAGAACCGATCATACCAGGCAATGCTTGTTTAAATGCCTCAATTTGGTCACTAGAGGGTTCACCTACAATATTATTCATAGCAAGATACCCTCCTAGAAAAGCGTCATAGAATACATCAGGTAGTGCAAATTGCATCTCAAATACATCTACAACAAACAATCCAAGGTCATTCATATCCTGGATAAATTGCTCGTCATTCTCCGTCAAGCCTCTTCTTGGAGGTGCTGGCAATCCTTCAAAAATATTTGGGCTTGATACTATACGTGCCTCTTTTGGATTATCCAAAGGTACTTTAATGACTTCGAGTTTAAATAAGGAAGTATTTGGATTTACATCAGGGTATTGTCCTGAACAACCACTTAGTTCTTCATTAGGTCTTACTGGAGCAGAACCTGATACGTATACATATACATTGTCATCATCATTTGGATCCTTTAGTACACTGTGTGTATGCGATCCACGGCAGGTCTGTACATTTGCGACATATTCGGGGTTTTCGATATCGCTGATATCAAAAATGCGAATACCTCGTAATCTCTCATCCGTTACCACTTCCGCATTTCCTTGAGTACCGCAATCTAATCGCCCCTCAAGGCCTTCCCCAGAGACAAATAAAAGGTCTCCATAAACAGATACATCGCTTTGAGACGCAGGACAAATTACATCCTTGACTACAGTAGGATTGGTTGGGTTAGAAACATCCCAGATAGTGAATCCAAAAAAATTACCCTGGATAACATAATTCTCCTTAAAGGCTAAGTCTGAATTCCATAATCCCACAAATGATTCAGGGCTTGGTTTAGTTGAGACAAGCTCCATATTCCACGAGGCTTCTCCAGCATCAAAAAGACCTGATGCTAGCCCTTCTCTAGGGTCTGGAGTTGGCGGAGTAATTTCTGATAGCGCGAGAGGGTCAATGGTTGCTTGTTGACTGCAAGCATTAAACAACATTGCGACACTACAAATAAGTAAGGCTACTTTTTTCATTAAGATATATGTGGTTAGTTGTATGTCTGTAAGAAAGTACCTTTTAGCATAAAAAAAAAGGCCACCCATCATTGGGCAGCCTTTAGCACAACTTGTAAAGTGTTAGCGCTTATCCTTGTGCAAGATCTTGCAATGTGGTTGCAAGCTTGGTCATTTTATCAGCATGGGCACCAGAGGCATTTGCACTTACTGTGCCGGCAAGCTCCATAAGGACATCCATGTTGCCTGTCATCTCTGCGGTGTAAATGCCATCTCGTAACTGCTGAATCATTTCTTGAGACATCTCAGGATCACGATCTAACTGATCAACATAGGCTTTTGCTAGAGCGAAGGAGGCTGGCCATTTGTACATCGGCTGACCTTGCGCATTTTTGTACTCAAGTTTCACAGTGTTGGCTGCGTCAATTTCGTTCTGAGTCAAGAATGGGCTTGCTTCGAGCGCGAAAAAATCTAGACCACGTGCAATTTCGGAACTGATGAGGTACCCATTATACCAATAGACAGACCAGCTACCACCCATAACAAGCTCACCAGGATTGACAGGACCGCGATCGTGGTAAGCAATCTCAACAGGATTGGCTGGGTCGGTAAAGTCAAAGACAAGAATCCCACCTTGGTACCATGACTGAACCATAATGTCACGGTCTGGAACAGGAATCATAGAACCATTATGAGCTACGCAGTTTTCTTCTGTGGTTTGTGGAGCAGGAATCTTGAAGTAGCTTTGGAAGTCCATTTTGTTGTCTTCACCAATGGTGAAAATAGCATTTGCACCCCATTCCATAGGATCAGTATCACGGCATTTTGCTGCTCTACCACCACCCCACTCATCGGTAAACATCACAGTCTTGCCGTCATTACTGAATGTTGCGGAGTGCCAATATGCAAAGTTTTCATCAGCAACAGCATCTATACGAACTGGGTTGGCTGGGTCACTAATATCAAGTAGCAATCCATACCCTTCACATGCACCACCTGCTAAACCGATTTCTGGGTACAGCGTAATGTCATGGCACTGATTCGGCCCTCTATCAGAGAGCTCATCAGCTCCACCGAACATAGAGCCTACCATATCAGGAACACCCGCTTTGAATTCCTCCTCTTGTGCTTCAGTGAGGTCCCCTTCGATACCTTGCTCCGATTTGTACATCCCACGAAGGCGCTCTACAAACTGATCAGGAATCACGATGGGTGAGCCATTAAACTCTACTACAACTGCACCACCAGCACGGGCCTCTTCAATTGCTGCAAGATCTGCTGGGGCCAGACCATGAGATGGAGGAGCGGTGAGATCGTCGAAGATTCTAGGAGAGTTAACAATCGCCGCTGCTTGTGGATTGTCAAGGGGCACTTGAATCACCTCAATCCGGAAGAGTGCGGTGTTTGGATCTTCCTCTGGTAGCGTAGCGGAACACCCAGGAAGCTCCTCATCAGGGCGAACAGGTGCCGATCCAGATACATACACATAAACATTGTCATCATCATTTGGATCTTTTAACACACTGTGTGTGTGCGATCCACGGCATGTCTGTACGTTGGCAACATATTCTGGATTCTCGATGTCACTGATATCAAAGATGCGAATACCACGAAGGCGATCTTCACTAATGCGAGAGTCATTCCCTTGCGTACCACAGTCAAGACGCCCTTCTAGCCCTTCACCAGAGACAAAAAGGAGGTCTCCATATACAGAAACGTCGCTTTGTGAGGCTGGACATACATAATCATTGACAAGCTGTGGGCTTGTTGGGTCGGTCATATCCCAAAAGTTGACACCATTATAGTTTCCTTGTATCACATAATTGCCTTTGAATGCCAAATCAGAGTTCCAATTGCCCACGGAAGACTTTGGTGGTGGTGTAAATGATACATGCTCAAGATTCCAGATTGCTTCTTCGGCATCAAACAAGCCACCGGCTAGTCCAACACGTGGATCAGGAGAGGGGGCTTCCATCATGCTCAAAGGCATAGGGTCAAACGAAGGCGCAGGAGCCGACATTTGTTCTACTTTTCCTTGTGGGGAACACGCTGCCACAAAGAGAATGATTGCTCCAAATAGAGCGGTAAAGTGAGAGGTTTTCATTCGGTCTAGGTTTGGTTTAGTGATGTATGAAAATTGGTGTAAAAAATGGGTAATGACCGGAGTGTTAGCCAGCCAGTGATTTCAACGTTTCAGCAAGCTGAGCCATTTTGTCTGCATGCGCTCCTGTTGCGTTGCCAGCGACTTTACTCGCTAAATCCTGAAGCACCTTCATGTCACCATTGGTTTCGGCACGAGCAATACCTACGCGTAAATCTTGGATCATCTCCTCGGATACGGTTGGGTCACGATCCAATTGATCTACATACGCTTTGGCGAGTGCAAAAGTTGCAGGCCACTCATACTTGGGCTGCCCCTGGACATTCAAATAATCCAGCACAACCGTTTTTGAGGCATCAATTTCGTTTTGTGTGAGGTATGGATTGGCTTTCAAGTCAAGAATGTCTAAACCACGATAAATCTCGGAATTGACGAGGTAGCCATTATACCAGTAAATCGACCAGCTACCGCCACTTCCCACATTCCCAATTTGCATGGGACCACGGTCGTGAAAGCCAATCTCGACAGGATTATCCGGATCGGTCCAGTCAAACAACGACACGCCTCCTTCGTACCACGATTGGATCATGATGTCGCGGCCTGGAACAGGAAGCAATGAGCCATTATGAGCTACGCAGATCTCATATTCCGTTTGCACAGCGTCCATTTTGTAATAGCTATGGAATTTGAGCTTACGATCTTCTGTAATGGTAAAAATTGCATTTGCACCCCACTCATAAGGGTCGTTAGCACGACATTTGGTGCCATACCATTCATCGGAAAACAGAATTTTAGAGCCATCGTTGTTGAACGTGGCATTGTGCCAGTAGCTGAAATTCTCGTCTGCAACCTGATCAATTCGCACCGGGTTTACAGGGTCAGAAATGTCAAGCAGTAACCCATAGCCATCACAAGCTCCACCCGCGAGCCCAATTTCTGGATATAGCGTAATGTCATGGCACTGGTTGGGTCCATACTCCTCTTCTTCGCGCATCGAATAGACCAAATCCCCAATGGACTCTCGGAAAGCAACCATTTGCGCTTCTGTTGGATCGTCTGTAATGCCCTGCTCTTCCTTATACATCTCAAGCAGACGACTGGCTAGGCCATCAGGCACTTCACGCACACTGCCCACCCATGGACCCGCTTCACGAACGAGATAGACGTTCTTTCCCTCGGCTCTCATTCGCTCAAGCTTTGCCACATCCTCTGGGGAAGGCTCATGAGATGGTGGTGGGGCAAGGTCATCAAAAATACGTGGAGAACTGACGATGGCAGACTCCTCAGGTGCATCCAAGGGAACTTTAATCACCTCAATACGGAAGAGTGCTGAGTTTGAGTCTTCGTTAGGCATCGCCGCAGAACAACCTGGTAGCTCTTCCTCGGGACGGACCATAGACGATCCGGACACATAGATGTAGATATTGTCATCGTCTTTGGGGTCTTTCAACACACTGTGGGTATGAGACCCGCGGCATGTTTGGACGTTGGCGATATACTCAGGATTCTCCACATCGCTAATGTCAAATATGCGAATCCCACGCAGACGCTCATCACTCACGCGGTCTTGTACCCCCTCTGTTCCACAATCGAGACGGCCCTCGAGCCCTTCTCCAGAGACAAACAGCAGATCTCCATATACAGAAACGTCACTTTGCGAGGCTGGGCAGACATATTCATTCACAAGCTTAGGACTTGCCGGATTAGACATATCCCAAATAATGACTCCGTTGAAGTTACCCTGCACCACATAATTCCCCTTGAAGGCTAGGTCCGAGCTAACGCTCCCTACAAACTCTTTTGGGGGAGGGGTGTTTGACACAAGCTCAAGGTTCCAGATGGCTTCCTCCGCGTCAAACATGCCAGGAGTAAGCCCTTCACGTGGATCAGGTGAAGGGCGTTCTACTGCTGTGAGCGGTAAGGGTGTGATAGCAGGAGAGATCGCAAAGGAGGCATTTTGAGCCTCCGATTCGATGGTGCTAACGGTACTCTGAGTTGAGCATGCTGTCATCACGAGTAGAATCACTCCAAACAAGCTTGCAAAGGGAGTTGATTTCATAAGCGACATTGGATTTGGCCAGTAGGTCAATTAACCAGTATTCATTTAATTAATCAGCAAGTTCTTGAAGAGTTTCAGCGAGTTGGTTCATTTTATCCGCATGCGCTCCTGATGCGTTGCCAGCGACCTTCCCTGCAAGGTCTTTGAGTACCTTCTTGTCTCCACGAGCTTCGGCACGAGCAATTCCAGAACGTAGTTCCTGAATCATTTCTTCAGATACGGCAGGATCACGATCCAATTGATCCACAAAAGCCTTCGCCAAGGCATAGGATGCTGGCCAATGGTATTTCGGCTGTCCCTGAACGTTGAGATAATCAAGCTCGACACTCTTAGCTACATCAATCTCATTTTGTGTGAGGTATGGATTCGCTTTGAGGTCAAAAATGTCGAGTCCGCGTGAAATCTCGGAGTTCACGAGGTAGCCATTGTACCAGTAGATGGACCATGACCCACCGCCTCCACCACCGTCCACGCTAATAGGACCGCGGTCATGGAATCCAATCTCAACGGGGTTATCTGGATCGGTCCAGTCAAATAGCGACACCCCACCCTCGTACCAAGACTGGATCATGATATCGCGACCAGGTATAGGCAGAATATTCCCATTATGCGCTACACAGTTTTCGAACTCAGTTTGAGCAGCAGGCATTTTATAGTAGCTGTGAAAGTCGAGTTTTTTGTCCTCAGTAATCGAGAAAATGGCATTTGCGCCCCACTCATAAGGGTCTTTCTCACGACATTTTGGAGCACCACCGCCTCCCCATTCATCTGTAAATAGGACTTTGGAACCGTCGTTGGTGAATGTAGCACTATGCCAGTAACTAAAGTTTTGATCGGCAACCGCATCCAATCGGACAGGATTTACAGGATCTGTAATGTTAAGAAGTAGGCCGTATCCTTCACACGCACCACCGGCAAGTCCAATCTCTGGATACAGGGTAATGTCATGACACTGGTCAGGACCGGTTTCGGCACCATAATCGGCACGTGAATACATCTCAATGACCATGTCAGGAAGCGCCTCTTTGAACGCCGCCACTTGGTCTTCGGTTGGCTCTCCTACGATTTCTTGCTCCTCTTTGTAGGTTTCAAGTAGACGAGCTGCAAAGTCATCAGAGACTTCGCGAACGCGACCACGGAACATAAAGACATTACGCCCCTCTGCTTTGAGCTCTTCAAGCTTATCGATATCTGCAGGTGATGGGCCATGTGTTGGAGGTGCAGATAGGTCGTCAAAGATTCTAGGAGAGCTCACAATCGCTGCATCTTCAGGTGAATCAAGAGGGACCTGAATAATCTCAATGCGGAAGAGTGCAGTATTTGGATCTTCCTCTGGGTTGGCGGCCGAACATCCTGGAAGCTCCTCTTCCGGACGAACCCCAGCGGAGCCAGAGACATAGATGTAGACATTATCGTTGTCATCGGGATCTTTCAAAACACTGTGAGTGTGTGATCCACGGCAGGTTTGCACGTTGGCAACATATTCTGGATTCTCGATGTCGCTAATGTCAAAAATGCGAATCCCACGAAGGCGATCCTCACTTACACGAGTATCGTTTCCTTGTGTACCGCAGTCGATGCGTCCACCAAGCCCTTCACCGGAGATGAATAGTAGATCGCCATATACAGAAACGTCACTTTGTGATGCAGGGCATACGTAGTCATTCACCAAACGGGGACTTGTAGGATCGGTCATGTCCCAAATGATGACGCCGTTGTAGTTACCCTGAATGATGTAGTTATCCTTGAAGGCCAAGTCAGAGTTGGTGCTACCCACAAAATCTGGTGGTGGAGGCGTAGTGGAGAGTAGTTCCATGTTCCAAATGGCATCTCCAGCGTCAAAAAGTCCGGGAGAAAGCCCGACACGAGGATCGGGCGAAGGTGTCTCAACAGCAGCTAGAGACAATGGGGTGAGAGCGGGTGTTGCAGCCGGCATCTCTGAATAGGTCATGTTGCTTTGTGTCGAACACGACGCGAGGAATAAAACCATGGCTCCGAAGAGGCCAAAGAAATGAGATGATTTCATAAGGAGTTGAGTGAGTTAAGGGATTTCGTTGAGTTGAAAGGGGTTATTCTTCTACGGACGAGACGATACGCTCGTTGAGCATTTGTTGCATTCGAGCGATTTCGGTGCGTTGGTCTACCTGGATGTCAGAAGCTAATTTATAGGTTGATACTCCTTGCGCGGCGCCATCATAGCTAAAGAGCTCCTCCACCATCACGACAGCTCCTGTGTGGTGCTGAATCATGTATTCTAGGAAAAGTTCGTCAAAAAGAGGGCCTTGAGCGTCGCGAAGCTCCGCAAGCTGCTCCATGGAAAGCATGCCGACCATGTCACTGTGATCCATGTGCATGCTGTGGTCCATATTATCATGATCCATGCCTTCCATATCTATATCTCCGTGCATCATCATGGCATCATCTTTGTCCATGGAGGGGTCTGACATATGACCACCGTCATCTTGCTTGGCTGGCTGGAGCATCGTGATGATGGACTCAATGCCATTATACTCTACACTCGGAGCATCAAGGCCTCGATCTAGCAACCATCGCTGCATAATGTTGATTTCGTCAAGTTGAGCATTAATAATACGCGCCGCTAGAACCTGCACCTCCTCACTGGCGCCGTTTGTAGGGGAAAATTGCGACATCACAAGGGCTTGGGAATGGTGGACAATCATGTCCTCCATAAACTTGACATCAGCGTCGGTGTAGATGCTCAGCTTTTCTTGGATTCTTTCCCAGTACAGTTTTTCAAGCTCTGCCGGGGTAAGTGTACTTGTTTCTTGCGCGACGACAGAGTTTTGGGGGATGCTAAAAGCGCAGAATGCACACAGGAGCGATGAAATGAGAATTCCTTTCTTCATAGGTAGTTTTGTTCTGACACACTAATGGATCTTCCGCCCACGTGCATTTGGATGCGTAGGCATATCTTTGAATCCTATGAAAAAAGGGGCTAAAAACCTAATGTGAGCCAGCTTTTTGTGCGCGAAATTCA
>DDIC01000025.1:6776-18576 GCA_002338335.1 Bacteroidetes bacterium UBA1860 | reverse complement strand
AACTCCTGTAGCGACTACCGGAGAGCTCTTCATGGATTGGCTTCCAGGTGGTGTTGGACTCATATTGGTGGTGATTGCCGCTGCGGCTGCGTTTGCGTCCACGGGGAACGCGGGCATTTTATCGGCGTCACGATACCCCTTTGCGATGGCGCGTGACAACCTCATTCCATCATTCTTTGGCAAGATTAGTGCCAATGGGACACCCGTGGTCAGTGTCATCGCCACAACGGGAACCATGATCTTGCTCTTGGTGATGTTTAATGTTGAGTCGGTCGCGAAACTTGCGTCTGCTTTTCAATTACTTCTGTTTGCGTTGCTAAATGTAGCTGTGATTGTCATGCGAGAAAGTAAGATTGAGTCCTATGATCCAGGGTTCAAATCACCCCTTTACCCGTGGGTTCAAATTTTTGGGATATTCTTTTCGATCTTGCTCATCCTTGAAATGGGGATTTTGAGTGTATTGTTTACACTCGTCATCATCTTCGTCTGTGTGATGTGGTACTTCTATTATGCTGTGGACAAGGTCGATCGGCAAGGAGCTATTTTCCATGTGACGGCACGGATGAGTCGGCATGTCGATGAAGGACTGGATAGTGAATTACGTAGCATAATGCGGGAGAAAGGGTTACGGAAAGACGATCCATATGAATCTGTGGTCGCACGTTCGATGGTTTTTGATCAATTCAAAAAAGATTATGAATCGTTGCTTACACAAGTGGCGAATCATATGACGAGTAGAATCAACTGTGACGCCAACCTACTTCGAGCTCGTTTTGCTGAAGGGCCAGACGACCACGCGATGACCCTTGCTGAAGGTGTCTGTTTGCATCATGTGAGGATTCCCAATGCAACGTCGTCCGAGATGGTTTTGGTCCGGCTAGCCAAGCCTACCGTGTTTAAGGAGCTAGGGGACGAATCTCTCCATGCCATTATTTTCCTTGCGAGCTCGACACACAACGCAACGCAACATTTACGGATTCTTGCTCACCTTGCAGAAGTGATTGACAACGGATCCTTCCTTGCACACTGGGACAAGGCCAAAGATGAGACCGATTTGCGTGAAATTTTGTTGCGGGACGAACGATTTGTCAACCTCATTGTGGGTGAAACAGAGGCGAGTAAAGAAGTGATAGGCAAGAAACTTCGTGATGTTCGATTCCCAGGTCAGAGCCTTGTAGCGGTCATTCGACGACAGGGTATTGTGACCATACCTCATGGGGATACGGAGTTAATGGAAGGAGATGAGGTCTCCATTATCGGAGAGCTATCCGATATCGAAACCATCAGAAAACAGTATTGCTAGGCTTGGTCAGGGTTAACAACAGGCACACCCTGATCCATCTCGACCGCCTCTACAGTGTATCCACTTGTGGAGGACTCCGTTAACCTCATAAAGGGAGCGGTGGCTTCGTGGTAAGCCATAAAAATCCATCCTTTTTCAAACGCCTCTTTCTTGATGGCTTCTCTAGCGTCAGAGGCTTGCTGAGGGTCTACATCATAATTTGCTTGGTACCGTCGTAACAATGCCCCCTTGGATCCCACGACATCGCCCGCCATCACATAGGTTGGTTCAGAAGGGGAGTCTTCCCCAATGACCCACGCAACGGAATGGCTTGTATGCCCCCCTAGATGACGTGAAGACCATCCTCGTAAGGGAATGGCCCCAGTCTCTACCCGTTCAATGGAGGCCCTAGAGGTCACAAAAAAGAAGAATTCGGTTTGTCGCTCACCATAAAAAGTCCCCTTGGCTTCGACTCGGGCTATTTCATCACGGTTTATCCAGTGTGTAGCTTCAGGAAATGTTAGTTGCCAGTAGCCATCCTCTTGATGGGCTAAGCCTCCAATATGATCGAGGTGAAGATGCGAGATCACCACATCGGTCACATCCTCAAGGGTTAACCCCACCTCTGCAAGATTTTGACGCATGACCTCCACAGATCCATCCTGAGTAAACTCCCCCATCCCAGGATCCAGCAGAATCACAGCATCATCTTGAAGGATCAAGAAAGGATTCAAGGATAATTTCAACGCTCCTTTGGCAGCCTCTTCACCCGGTGCAAGACGATGAAAAACCTTGTCCATGCCTACCGAAAAGACCCCTTCGTGCAGCGCATAAACGCTACGAGTTAGCCCACTCCTAGCCATGGCTATGCCCCCTTAGAAGAGGAGCGTTTTTTGGGGCGTTGATCTTGTGCATCTTCAAACGATTCATACGCCTGAATGATGTCCTTGACCAACCGATGACGCACTACATCGCTTCGATCAAGATGAACAAAGGAAATACCTCGGATATGGGTCAAAATCGACTGCACCGTCTTGAGGCCAGACTGCGTAGAAGAGGGTAAATCTGTTTGGGTAATATCCCCTGTAATAATCGCCCTAGAATTGAATCCAATCCGAGTCAGAAGCATCTTCAACTGGGCTTGAGTTGCATTTTGCGCTTCATCTAAGATCACAAAGGCATTATTGAGCGTTCGACCACGCATGTAGGCCAACGGTGCGATTTCAATGATATTTTTAGATAGAAAAAAATCGAGACGCTCCGGATCAATCATCTCCTCCAAGGCATCATATAGGGGGCGGAGATAGGGGTCAATTTTCTCTTTAATGGCACCGGGCAAAAACCCAAGGGTTTCTCCTGCTTCCACAGCAGGTCGTGCCAGGATAATTTTTTGGACTCGTTTACTCTTCAGTGCTGCCACTGCCAGTGCGACAGACGTGTACGTCTTCCCAGTTCCTGCAGGCCCAATCGCAAACACGATGTCATGATCTTCCGATTGGTCTACGATCGCTTGTTGCCCTTTGGTACGCGCCAACACAGGCTCCCCACGGTGGGTATGTAGAATGGCTGATGGATCCTTTTCGCCACCCTTAGAGCGCTTATTGGTGGCCTGTTTGCTAGAACCCTGTGATGCAGATCCACCCGTTATACGTTGAGGAGAAGGACTCCAAAGTGTCACAAGAGTGTCAATATCGTGGGCATCAATCTCCTGACCACGCTGAATCATCGATTCCAATTCAGAGAAAATCTCCCGCAAAGCAGCCGTTTCTCGCATCTCTCCAGAGAGTTTGAGCGTAGACCCTCTGGCAGTAATGACACAATCGGGGAAGGATGCTTCAAGTTGCTTTAAATGACGATCAGCAGGTCCAAATAGCTCAACAGGCGTACTGTGTTCCAGCGAAAAAACGACAGGTTGGACAGTCGATTCTGTTGATGAGGAAGGTTCAGTCATACGCTTGATTAATCTTTGACTGAAACAATGCCCATCGCTCCTTTCGATCCGGAGCCTTGAAAAACGAACTGCCCGCGACCAACGATTGACCTCCTGCATCCAAGCAAGCGTCGATGGTTTCGGGTGAGACTCCGCCATCAAACTGAATCACAAAAGAGGCTTCATGTTTGGATCGCCAGTCTCGAAGAGCTCTGGCTTTATCGAGTGTTTCCATGATGAAGGATTGCCCCCCAAACCCTGGGTTTACACTCATAATGACCACAACATCCACCATGGACAGAACAGGCTCAATCCTTTGCCAAGGGGTTGCAGGATTTAAGGCCACTCCCGCTGCCGCACCCAAGTCGTGGATCTGTTGAATCGTACGATGCAGATGGGGGCATGCTTCCACATGTACCGAGAGAATATCTGCCCCTGCCTCTCGAAATGGTTCTAGCATCCAATCAGGACGTTCCACCATCAAATGCACGTCCACGGTAGCTTGTGGTGCTGCTGATCGCACTGCACGAACTGTATCGGGTCCAAACGTCAAATTTGGAACAAAATGACCGTCCATGATATCGCAGTGAATCCAAGGCGCTCCAAGCTCCACCGCTTGGCGAACGTCATCACCCAAATGCCCAAAATCAGCTGAAAGGATGGAGGGTGCGATAAATGGAGAAGGTGGTACTGTCAAAGACATACGGTAAGATACGGCTTTGAGCTCATTTCAAGGAAGAGAATCTCTGGAACCACCCTCCACGCTGGCTTGTTCCCGTTCAGCTTGTTCAAGGCTCCCTTGTTGTTGTGCCACAATGAGTGTCAGGGACTCCCCTTCAATAAGTAACACGTCATCGGGTATAACCTCAAGAACAGTATTGGGAACGACGTCATTACTTACGGATTGGAATCGAATCTCCGCAATACGCAACCCTACGGCTTGGAGTCGTTGTTGTGCCTCTGGTAGTCGTAACCCTATCAACTCAGGCACACGAACCCGCGTATCACCCAGACCATCGCTAATCACAAGATCGACTCGTGCACCTTTATCCACCGTATCGCCTGCAATAAGCGACTGATTAAGTACGGTATTGCGAAAACGGTTCGATTCATAGCGTAAATTCCCAACGCTTAAGCCTGAGTTTTCAAGTTGAATGGTCGCATTACGCAGTGACATATCCACCACACGAGGGACCACAGCTTTGGGACGAGATTGGGCATTCACCGTTACATACACACGTCGGTTTGGTTTGACAATGCTAAACGGTTTAGGGTTTTGATCGATAATGGCATTGGGTGGCACATTCGTTTGATTGCGACGAGCCGCGATCCCTATGCGAAGACCAGCCTCCTCAAGCGTCGCAACGGCCTCCTCGTAGGAGAGCGCTGTGAGTTCTGGCACGGTAACACCTTGGTTGAAGCGAGTGTACCAAGGCATCACAATCCAGATGAGGATGCTTGCAACCACTCCGCCAACGACAACTATACCCCCTAAGGCTTGCCATCCATCTCTGCGAATACGAAGTAATGGATTCTTCATTAAAAATGGAGTCGTAAGGTTGCTACTTCCGAGGGGGTCGACGGAGCTGATAACTCAAGTCTTGATTGAGCCAGACGCCTAGAAAAAAACGAATCAAAAGCAGAAATCACGTGATTCATAATGACGAGGGATAGCATGGAGGAGGCTGTCCGGTACTGATCGTTAAACGCTTGAGCCTTATCTCGTCCCTCATAGAACTTGGGTGACATGTCAGAGCCATTCCAGGGCAAATAGACATCAGTAGGGTCAAAATCGGACCAGCCAGGTCCATATTGATAATACTTACTCACAAGTTCATAATATTGCTGCGACCCGTAGTCTGGCATCACGTGCGAAAAATTATTGGCTCCTCGTTGGGTACCATAGACGTACAGTGTATTTCGTTCAACATTTCGAAGGGTTCCAATGGGAACTCGAGCCCAATCGACTTGGATATCATAAGCGGGTTGAAGACCGTTAACCTGTTGCTGTAAGTCGGATAGGTAAGGGTTGGAGAGTCCATGAGCGTCGTGATAATCGATGATCCACTGCGCATATTTCACCACACTCCACTGTTGATTCGCAAATCGTTCATAGGCACGTTCACCTTTCCTAGCTGCGGACTCATTGGAGGCAAAAATAGCCCACACTGCCACCTCTAGACCAAGATAAAGCCCACCACGTGCCCACTGTTGGTCCACAAGTTGCGCGGATCCCGGCAAGATAAGTGAGCTCATCCACCCTACACCAGGAGAATACAACCCTTGCAAAGCTGCTTTTGAATCTGTCTCTAGTGCAGGGCTTGTCCATGAAGTCCATGGGTCTGTGTCAGTATTCTTTGAACCGACAAGGTGTTCCTCCAGCTGAAGAGCCATACGTGGGCTGCTTTGGAGTGAAGGATCCATCCAGCGCATCGGCTGATTGTCCTGATCATATTCTACCCCTAGCAGAACACTCTCTTGCCCCTGAGCCATCGCCTGCGTTGAGAGACTATTCCACCCAAACAAGCCAACGAGTAAGCTTGCCAAGACAAGGGTCTGTAAAGAACGGCCACTTCGCGCAGTGTAATGATGCGCAATACCCCTTCGCATACAGCAACCCTCGCCGCGGCCGAGTGACCGAGGGTCTGAGTGTTGCTCCGGGTTGTTCAAAGAAAACAAGCGCATTATAGTGGGTCAAAATCAAACGTGAAACCAAGATAAAATAGCCACTCTTGGCCATATTCAACGCTACGAATCCCATCGGGCGTCACAAAATCCTCCGAAAGATTCACATTAAATCGATTAAGACCGTATGCGCCACTCACGAAAAACTTCAAGGGGAAGAGATAATAGTGATTGAGCGCCGTTCGTAGCTCAAGCTCAACTCCATGCTTGAGAGACTCATCTGCCACAGAGGTCGAATTCCACACCTTTCCAGCTTCATACGATGCTTTGAGAAAGAGTTTGTCCAAGGTGATCGGGCCTAATTGTCTAGAGATTCCCGTGCGCAAAGGAGTTGAAAGGCTCGCTTGCAAGGTTGCAGATTGCATGCCACCAAGAGCGAAAAATGGATAGGATCGGATGCCACTGTACCCACCTATGTAATCGTGATAGAATGAATCTGTCGGGTTGTTGAAGTAGGCAAATCCCCTAGCTTTGAGTAGAGTATAAACAGGTCGATTGCCTAGGAGATTCGTCCAACGCTGCCCGAGATAGCTTTTTAGCTCCAAAGAGTGATTTTTGGAGATGGCATAATTTGGGGACAGAGCTCCATCCTCGATATCATAATTCTCTAGGAGTTTTGAGGGTTGATAGGCATAACGAATGCGAGCTTTGACCCCTTGCATGGCAATGTCATTATGGCGGTTGGGCTCTAGAAGCTCCACAACACCCCCGGCAAAGACGGAAACGCCTCGGAAATACTCACTTGACTGCTCAGGGATAAATTGTTTGAGTTCTTTACTCACAAACCCGTCACTTGTAACCCGGTAAGGGGAATAAGCAATGCCACTCTCCAAAAATAAATAAGGGTTCAATTTGCTACGAAACGTAAGACTGGCTTCCCACGCCGAGTATCGAATGTCAGCATTGGTTGTCTCTGGCAGACACGAGGTGCAAGGGAATTCCTCGATGCTGAGCCCCCCTTTGACATTGCGGACCACATTAAAGAGCTCTGCTGTCACGGTGGGGGACCAACGCTTTTTGATGAATGGTAATCCACGAAACTCCATGGAGAAAAAGAGATCTCGATCCATCGCAAAAAGATTCGACGGACTCAATCCGTCACTGATCGATCGTGCATCGGTGGATCCAGGGCCAATGGCAAGCCCTCCAAAGAGGGTCGTTTGACCTAGCACATCACGCGAGGCCAAATAGGTCCCAATTTTGATGTCTCTCCACAAATTATCGAGTGCTGCTCGACCATCAAGCGCCCAAAGTCTCGACGCCGTTGTCCCGTTTTGTTGCGTATACCCATCCACTCGAACCATTGGGTAATAGCTCCATCCGTGTGTCGTTTGTTCATACGGTTTGGAGGGGATATTCTGCGCAGTCGTTGAGAGGACTTCGCCTCGGAGTTCGTTCCGATCGAGTGTCGCAGAGGTAGACCATGAGTCTACAGCAGGTAGCACATCCTCTGATTGTGGGCGATCCATGCGGGCTAGTTTATACCCCTGTGCGGTGAAGACCGACATTAAGATGGAAGACTCACTTAGACTTGGCATGAATAATCCACCTTGATGCAGCGCAACTTCCTCAAGTCTCTGTGTTTCTCGATGGACTCGATAGAGTCCAAAAAGCCCATCAACATCTACAACCATGTATAGCCAAGGTGACTCTGGGTCGATATCGGGCACAATATCTCGAAAATCTACCCCTTCACGATCAAGTAATACACGTGTTTGTTTCACTTGAGGTTCGGACGATGAGCTCTCTTCAAGCAAGGTCCACATGATGTCTAATTCAACAATTTGCCTCCCATGTTCTTTCCCACGAGCGACCCAAAGCGTTTGGCCATCCGCGCTCCATCGAGGAGACGAAAAGGTGGTGCTAAGGGGTGAATCGGTGAGGGGTACGACAACCGAAGGATTTTCCAACGAAATCATCACCAGTTGTTGTCGACCAGGCTGATTTTGAATCGCGACCACCCAAGATTGAGAAGGGTGCCATGCTGGATCACGCAGCCGCGCATTCTCTGTGAGTCGTGATTCTTCACGAGAGTCCAGTTCAAACACCCATAAATCATTGTATAACTCCCCTTCTGCATTTGGTTTACGGGCTTTTGTGTAGACAATCCGATCACCCGTCGGGCTAAATGAGAACCCACCCGTGAGATAATCTACGAGCGGTTCCTGTAACAATCCATGGGCTGAATAATGGCCAAACGCTTCAGACATCCATCCCTCTTCTTGGGTTACCGCTAATGGAGTGGGTGTTTGGTTTTGTGTGAGTTCGTCCAGAGATGCAACCATCAATCGCGTTCGAGCATAATCACGGTCACCATTCGACAACCAAACCAACGAATCAGTTCCTGGAATGAATCGAGGCATCATGTTATAGAATCCCTCAACATTCAACGTGTCCAAATCTGCCCACCTGTCCTGCTCCATAGACCTAAACCACTCCGTATACTCGTCCTGTTTTTCTTGCATAAAGGCGTCAAATAACGCTTTGCCAGAACGCCCGGTTACACGCTCTATCACGACAGAGATGTCCGTTTTACCACCTGAGGCAGCCTCTCGACTTATCTTTGCCAACACCTCTTCACCAAACCGATCGCCAAGATACCTTGTAAAGGCAAAGCCCTGGTTGTAAACGGTTTCCCGCTCGATTGAGCTTTTGGATGTGAAGGTGCCCATCTCTTCAAACCCCAACGACGTCCCTCCAAGCAATCGTGTGCGAAACAACATATCACGGTGGGTGTCCCACTGGTCATAATTCACAGAGTCGGTCATAAACTGCGCTGTCCCCTCCGCCATCCAGGCAGGGATGCCCACAGAGGCAAACGGCACGGTGACCACATGGCGTGGAAAACCATACAATACATCAGGGCGACGTTCATTTTCGTAGGCGAGCCACTGTAGATAGACCACGGGGACAGAGCGTCGACGCGTCATCATGGTTTGAATCTGCACAATGTGCGTGAATTCATGCGTAATCACATTTTTATACCACTCATGAGTCCCACGAAGGGGTGTGTCGAGCGAAGGGAGCCAAATATCAATGGTATTATCAAAGAAATAGGCCGCACCATTGGAATAATCGACACGATCTTTCAGAATAATACTGACCTTAGTGTTTGGCTCGTGACCATACAACCCTGTAATAGGCTCATAAATGCTTTCGGCAATCTGCAGGATCGCTTGGGCTGCTTCTTCCACGTGGGTTTGTTCAGGACACGGCGCTCCGTCCTTACTCTGCTCGCCCTTTTGCTTGCTCTGAAGCCCCATCTCCGTGCGCTTTTCACACCCATCTTGGTAGTGGGCCAAGAAGTGTTCAGACTCGAGGGTGTTCCACTCGAGATGATTTTGGGGGTATTCGAGCATCCAAGGTGACACTTGAGCCCAAGCACTCAGCGTCGAGCCTAATGTCCAGCATAGAGACCATCCCAAAAGACCTGTGATAAGTGCAGCATGTCTCTTCATCGTATGATGGCAAGGTTAAATTGGTGTTGATCCTTGGACGACCCATCTGTAGATCGAGCGGTAACTCGCACAACATACACCCCAGAAGACCAGTCCGAGGTATCTATGGTAAGTTCTGCGGGGGCGACACCGAAGCTACTAAATTCACCTTTGAAACGAGTAACCCCTGCCATGGTAATGACATGCACTTGAATCGTGGCCGCTGAGGAGGTCATTGCTCTGATGACGGTTTCCTCGTTCGCTGGATTGGGCCAGTTGTACACTTCATCAACATGCAAAAGTCGCTCCTTAGGTTCGATGGTGGTCGACCCATCCAGTAGGGTGGACGCGGTGCCAAACCCAGCCCACGGTGTAATAGACTGCCCAAGGGTGACCTCTGCATCTGCTGGAAGTCTATAAAGAACGACTTCGCCTGAAGGGCTTACACTCACAAGTTCATCACCCACAAAGGCTAGTTTTAAGGAGTGTTTTGTATCATTGATTGAGTTTGGGGAGCTACCAAGACTGATGGGGCGAAGTGTAGTGGGGGATGGGGTAATGGCGACTGGGTACAATGCTATGGAACCATTAAGTGTATGAGGTAATGCAAGAATATCTGTCGACGAAGTTGCGGTATTACCGGTTGCATCCTCTTCAGGGACGTTCTTAAGACGGAATCCTAAAGGTCGATTGATCCAGCGGGTGCCTTCTAATAATGGATCTTGCGAAGACCAAGGGAATCCGTTGGCTAATCCTCCCTCAAGGTTGACTGCAGCCCACGTAGATTCACCGCTTTGTGGATAGACCCAATCCAAAGAGTGATCTTGATCCACATCCATCCAAGCGGTGATCGATGTGGGTAGTTCTCCATGGTTGGTGAGCGGTGTAGCGACCCACTGTGAGACAGGCTTGGTCAAATCGATCCAACGTACCTGACCCTCGGCCGATAGAATCAAATCGAATCCAAGACGCTCACCATCTGCACGACGACGCTCAATCCAATGCAATGAAGGTGCCTGGAATCCCTGTTCAAGGGAAGTGTCATTGGAATAGAGGGGCTCAAGAAGACGCATGAGATCCTTGCTTGTAGGGATGCTGCCTGCTACAGACGGTGTTTGTAGATCGATTGTCGAGCCCGTCCATTTGGCACGATACCCATCGATGCGATTTTCTAGAAAGGGTTGGCCAAGTGTCACGAGGGATTCCCCTGTGCGAGTATCCACACGCCATGTGGAATACAGAGCCGCAATGGTATGTTCATCGGCTCGGCGTAATGAAGCGATAAGATTTGGCGTAGGTTGATTAGATAGAGTGGTTTCCCACAAGGGCGTGGCTACGGTTTGGCCGTCCGAGCATCCGGCCGTTTCGGAGCATGCAAAGGCCATAACCACCGTTTCATCATCCTTGAGACGACCGACAAGAAGTCGCTCACCATCAAACAAAGGAGCCCCAAAGGAGCCATCGGCAACTTTTTGAAGTTGCACGCTACCTGAGCCATAGGAGCCGGTTGTTTTTGGCCATTGAAGCTCCCAAAGAGCATTTGTGGTTGCAAACCATGAGAATGACCAAGAAGAGGATTCCCAGCTTGCCAAATCAAACGGTGCCAAATCAAACGACGCCATCTCACGGTTCAACTGCCCATCATTATGGGGTAATGGATCGTGTGTAGAGCTCACAAAAAGTCGTTGAATCCACGCTTGATCTTGCGTTTCGGTAACTTTTCGTAGGGAAAAGGTTGCCACGGGTTGGACGTCCGAAAAATCGGATAGCTCAAACCATGTGGGTGCGCCAAGAGCTGTATGATTGGATGGAAGGGTGCTAGCATCAAAGCGATTGGCATACAACTGAATGTCTTGTCCTCCAGGACGAACCACTCGGGCATCATTACCATTCCACCAAAAATCAAAGGCGGATCCTGTAGCGTCAAAAATGGTGACGCCCACCTGGGTTTGGAAGCCAATATCCTGTGCTCCGTCGGCTTCTTCGAGATCCACACCGCGGGAATCAGGATCATCATTAATGCCTTTACCTTGCGCAAGAGCCGCTGCAATCTTCCCAGGCTGAACATGCCAGATGAGTACGCCACCAAGCAAGGCTCGATCATCATTGGTGCCTTCCTCCTGGTCTTCCCCTACATCCAATCCACCCGGTAAGGCAACATCATAATGACTCACATCGACCAACACACCCTTGGGTAAGGATTGATCAAAGCCCTCTACTTGGATTGAAAACAAGGAATCTGTTGCCGTACGTGTAATGACCTCCTCTGATCCATTTGGCATTCTAAACGTCAGCTTAATGAGCTCGCCCGAAGGGTTTCGGTGACGATTTTCAATCAAAAAAAAATCCGACGCCAAGGTTTCAAGTCGAAGAACATCACCTTCGAGTCTATCCTTTGCAGCCGCAAGACTGACGGAAGCCAGTCCAAACGAGCTGAAATCTTCTTCGGCAACCGATTGTGGCTCG
>DDIC01000025.1:0-6459 GCA_002338335.1 Bacteroidetes bacterium UBA1860 | reverse complement strand
CCAACCGAGCCATTGCTTTTCCCAAGCAGACATATTGGGAGGAAACAAACCAGCAACCGCAAAAATACCCGCACCATCCATTAAGCCAAACCGCCCAATTCCAGACTCTCCAGATTGCGTATTAAACAAGTCAGGCAGCCCAAAAAAGCTTCCAATTTGAGCACTGAGCATCCCATTAATCGACAAAGGGACTAAAAAAGGTTCATTATTAATGTAAAACCCCTTTCTAGTTTGAGTTCGAGGGATCAGCATACCATGGGTTACCTCTAAACCAGGAACGCCAGTAGAGATCGCGCCACGAAAACCAACGCCTCCAAAGCCCCCTCCATTCGGTGAAGCCTCCAGATCTACGAGTGCTTGCTGATCTAAAAAAACAGAGGGGAGATCTTGAGGAGTTTTTTCCAAGGTGGTCCCTGTCAACTCAATGTCTCGACCAATGCCAGCGTGAACCATCACAAAGATGATCTTTTCTGGAGCGATGCCTTGGGCTAGAATGCTCTGAAGGGTTGACTGATGACTCCCAAGGGCACCAGACAGCAACCATGCCTCATGGGTTAATTCTGCAATGGGCTCATTGGTGGGATTTTCGCCTACGGGGGAGTAGGCTTCCATAGGTTTTGATACACGCACAACCTCCGGCAACACGAAGGTCTTGATGGAGACACGACCGGCCGATTGCTTCGCAAAATAGGTAGCTGCAAAGTCAAGATGACTTTTTACATAACCAGCATCATGCGGAAGAGGGTCAATGTTTGTGGTTAACTCTTCTAGATATGGAATCGATCCCGGTCCAAAGGTGCCGTTTCCTGAGGTAAAGGGATTGTTATCTGGCTGAAACTCCACGCGGAGGGCGACCAGTGCATACTCGCCCTCTACAGGAGATGGCATAGGAGCCATATTGACTTGTGCCTGAGCATAATGGGGCCAACAGAGTAGCGAGCCTATCAAGAGCCCGCTGAAGAGCATCCCATTATTAACAGCTTGGACGACGTTCCATGGTAGTACTTTGCTAAATCTACAGGAGAGACGTCGTCTCAAGGTCATTCACTCTACAGCTTACAGGTTGAGCAACACGCTCAAACGGATGGTGTCGGCAAGGGGGTGATCCTCTTCTATGGTATAAATATAACTGAAATCGACCCCAAACATCGCATAGCGTAATCCTGCGCCAAGGGTTACAAATTTTCGATTTCCATTATACTCATGCTCTGAGTAATACCCACTTCGAAGCGAAAACAACTTGTTGTATGTATACTCAAGCCCAACACCGATCATCAGTTGATCCATAAAGCTAAGTTCAACCGTTTCGATCCCTGTATTACGCTCAAAAGGTCCCCATGACTTCACGAGGGCTTTCAGCACAGGCATACTTTGAAACGTGGTGTCCCCGTTGGCCACGACTTGTTCGTTGCGAGCCATCACTTTTGAGATGTCTTGGGCAAGCGTCAGAGTATTTACACCATTTTGATCAAGCTCCATCGTGAAAGCCCAACCAAACCGCAGCATTGTAGGAAGAGGGTCTTTTTGGGCATTATCCGTGTACTGGACACCCGGTCCAATGTTTGACAGATTTACCCCTGCCTGAAAACGACCAATTTTGTTCCCAATATTCAGCTCATTGGTACGGTACATGGCAGCCAGATCAAGCCCAACACTCGAACCAGGATTGACACGCTGACCACCGACACTTCCACTAGCAAGAGACGAATAGATAAAGCGAAAGCCAGTCCCAAGGGCAAGATTATCGCTCACTTCATATCCATAGGAGAGTCCTGCAGCGAGTTCATAGCTATTGAAACGGCCCAGTTCAAGCCCCGTCTCGTCGGTTCGAGTCTGTTCACCAAGGTTCAGGAAGGTGATATGCCCACCGATGGTTCCAATCCCATCCACATGAACGGCACCCACGAGATAATCATAAAAGAGATTTGCGTTGAAAGCTGGCAGCCAATTGGCGTGGGTAATACTTATGTTTGTTTGGCGCTGGAACGCTAGACCTGCAGGATTCCAAAACATAGCCGAGGCATTATCGGCTATCGCCACGCCGGTATTTCCCATTCCCGCTGCACGCGAGTCGGGTTCAATTTGTAAGAAAGGGACAGCCGTAATTCCTACTTGGGCATGTCCAAGACCTGTGCAACCCAAAAAGGCTGCCAGGAGGCAAAGTCGACGAATCATAAGACGTTTGATTTCAATTTTATTGGTTGATAACGAAGCACACCTTCAATTATTGAAGGATGACGAGCGTTTCTGTTTTTTGTCTGGATTGTCTTCCTTGGCCGGTATCTGCTCCAACCCGAAGCACATAAAGATAAGTACCATTAGCCAGGCGATCATAATCCCGGTCGCGACCATTCCATTCAAGGTAAGCATATGCACTGGATGTTTGTAAGGTTTCTCTGAGATGCATCACCGGTTTTCCACTTAGCGTGAAGATGCGAACATCGACGTCTAGGGGGACTCCCGGTTGATTATGCTCGAAATAAAAGCGTGTAAACGAATTCATTGGATTGGGGTAGTTTGCCACTCCCCGAATCTGTAATTCATCGGATGTAGCCACGTCAAACGCGATAGCCTCCTCCGTTGGATTATTGAAAACGTCCCATGCTCGTACTTCAAGCGTGTACGCCCCTTCAGGTAGTTCCTGAAGTGGGTATTCGATTCGACCTCCACGGTAATCGTCAAGGTTTGCTTGGAAATAGTCATTCAAGACGATCTCCTGTGTTGGTTGTGTATCGATTGTAGCTATGATCTCATGTCCTATACCTGTTGCGGATGTATTGACCCCGGTTTCGTCGCGCAACTCAACGAATAGGGTTGGGTTTGGGTTGGTTAAAGTGCCATTGACAAAATCGGGGCTATTGAGATAGACATCGACCTGTGGGCCTTGTCCATCGTTTTGGACCTCAGTATTAACCCCTTCAAATCGAAACGCATTCGTGGAGCCTGAGGCATCACGTCCAAATGCGGGGGTGCCTCCCGTGCTCGACACGCCATCCGTTGTCGCCGAGGTGACGTAGCCCAAAAGGCGAGCCGGTTTTTCGTCAAATCTTACATCTCGGGGTATCCGAAAAGTCGTTTCAAACTCACCTTGCACCACAGAAACCCGACCTGTGTATAGTAAATCCGTTTCTGCAGTGTAGGCGCAATTTTCGAGATAACAACGTCCCTCATTGACCCACTCACGATCTGGGAGGGAGACCTCACGCTCTGCATCGAACAATCGCAGAACCATTTCGCCATTAAATGACGTTGAGGTCAATCGGCTCAAAGGATCAATTACCCGACCCGTCACAGTGACCTCTTCCAACGCTTGCAGTGACACTAAAGGGTCTTCGGTCGCAGGATCCTCCGTTAATGATTCCCCATTAAGCGTCTCAAAAGCTAGCTGTTGTTCCGGAAGCCCCATGCGCATGGTTGGATCCCCCAACAGGATAAACTTGCGAGAATTAAACCCAGCACCCTCGGAGGTATTTTTCGTCCGACGGTAAATCTCACCCAACGTACGGGGGTATCCATCGGCATCTCGCTCAATCATAGCACGGGTTAGCTGAATATTGAGCCCAAAATTATTGGCCCCTGGACTTGCTGAGGTGTAAACCACTCTTGTTGTGGTAAACGAGGCAATCGCTCCACCATTTGGGGTTAATAGGATCTGTTCAGCACCAGATTGAGCATCCGTGTCGTCATATCGACCAAATTGGCAGGTTGCCGTCACAAAAATGGAAGGTCTAGAAACATTTGATAGCAAAGGAATCACATCGGTGGTAAAGAGTTGCTCATCCGCCAAGACAAACTGATTGCCATGGCCGGAGTAGTTCATCACCAAAGACCCTTCATTAAACGCACTCAACACATCGGCATTGGCTTGGGGAACCCGACGGCCACCCCCTGTATTCTCAACCGGGTAGGAAAGCATGTAAATCCGATCCACCTTCAACCCTGCTGCGTTCGCATCAATCACTTCAGCCGTCCCCTCTGCATTAATAGCATGAAGATCTCGGTTAATCTCTACCTCAGGAAAATCATCATCGGACACAAACGTAAACTTGGTTCTCCAGTCCCCTTTGGACGACATCGACTCATACGTTTTGAGCTTTTGAAGCAGGGTGGAGGCTTCTTGCGCTGATTGCACAGGCCATCTGCCTACGCCCATGTCAATCCGTTCATTGGACGAACCTGGGGACCAACGACCCTCACCATTGTTGAGTAGGACAAAAAAGTCATCGCTACCGTAACTATTGATGCGGTTCAGAGATTCTTCACTCTGCCACGTCACCACACGATTTTGGCGATTCGACTCCACGATACCCCGCGGATCATAGGTGGCATCACCAAACAGAAACAGCGTCTTTGGTGCTCGCCCAAGATCTTGGGCAGCGCCGTCCCATACATGCTTTATATAATCACGGATGGCCACAGGATCGACAGCACCTGCGCTAAATTCATGAAAAATGGCTTCCTGTGTCACGACATAAATCGATAGATCACGAGTCAACTCTCGATAAGAAGCCCATTCGTTTACCGCGTCAAGCAACCCCTCATCGGTCACCACAATCACATCGGCATCGGGGTGTCTCCCCTTAAGGTTTTGATTTGCAACCAACTCAGCTTGCGTTAAGGCTAGGGGTGCTGAGCCCACAAGAATCGATGGCACATCCGCATAATTTGAGGCTTCATCTACATGAATGACCGACTTGGTTTGCCCAGAAACGACTTCTGACGTGACAGGCAGCCATCTTGGTGACATTGGATTGCTAATCTCCAAGGCAAATGGATTGCTTTCAAAACCTTCCACAGCATATCGCACGGGTTGCCCAGGAGCCGTTCCTTGAACCCCATAAAAGTGGAGCACGCCATCTTGAGCGGTTAACGTGCTTCTAAACTCCACTCTAGCCCAGTCCAGGAAAGCTTCTCCAGACGCGTCAGATGTAGACATTGAAGCGTTCAATTCATAGACTCCGTTCGACGGGGTAAAGGTGCGCACTCCTGAGAGGGTTCGTTGCACCCCTGAGGCGCCTTCTTCAGAGGTGTAACTAAAGATTCTAGGAATAGTGGCATTGCCAGCATTTTCACTGTTCACAAATTGAGCTACGGTCACAGGCGCAAGAGATCGGCCAACCCATTGAGAGGTCACTCGCATAGGGCTGTTGGGAACCACATGGGACTCGTCCACTTGTAAAATACTCGCTGAAGACGCGGCACCCGTTGCCTGCAGTGTCTGACCCAACCACTGTCGTCCAGATCGAATCTTATCCTCTGATTTGCGCAGATCCTCCTCAATCCATGCGAGTTGACGCCCTTCTTCACGAATGAGTGCATCGGTAGGGGCTCCCATATCCATCCGAAGGCTTGTACTTGGATCACCCTCAGAGGTGCAATAAAGGTATGTCTGAGTGGAACTATCATGCACACGGTGTTCGAGGTTGCCATCGGCTGCGACTCGCGTTACAGAGGGGCCCTCCACATAGACCCATGCTTGATCATTGCCGTCAAACACGCCATCTCCACCATCATTAAGGTGCAAAGGAAGCTGCTGGAGGGAAATCCGTGGGGCTGTGTTTACCTCAGGTAATTCCACGCCAGGACGGCCCCAACATTGCAGTTGATCGGAGTCGATTCCTGTAAATGAAGCCGATGCCTCTGTGAGCTCAGAGGGGCGTAATTGATAAAGACCAGATTCCTGAATCCCAAATCGGACCCATGTCCCTGTGGCAAGAGGGGAACCTGTTTGTTGACGGACGCCAAGAGCACGCCCTGCAACCCCTGCTCCAGATGGACGTTGCGAGTCTAAGAACACACGGATACGGGCACTGGTTAATATGGTGGATCCATTCCATAATGAGACTTGTAGCTCTGAATGCTCACCTGCAAAAGGGATAACCTCAGCTATGGGATGTGAGGAAGAAATGCCTAGTGCGGCGGCTTTCTGTGTGATCGCAGAAAGGTCCTCAACGCCCGCTTGGCCAGATAAGTTCTGCGCAGGCATTCCACGAGTCGTAGAAAGGACCTCAACGTCTCCTCGCACAGGGGCTTCAACAAGCATTGAAAGTGGGACTGAAAGCACCCCGTCTGGATTTTGAACCTCAAACTCTATCCAATCAACACCACGTTGCACTTCATAGAGCGATTGAGCCTGAGTTTCTGCAGGTGATGCATATAACATCCCTAGGAGTGCTAGAGTGAGCAGACCATACCATCTTGATGGGTGTAGCCACCATGAACAAACCTGTTGGAAAATGTACAACGATCGAATCATCAAAAAGAGAGCTTTGTGAGCAAAGCTCAACTACGAGTTAGGGTTGTGTAATGCGTCGTAGCGTTGATTCGATAGGCAGAAACTGCGTGTTTGAAGGGTTAAGTCACAAACATACACCCTTAATTTTAAAAAAACAATGATCAGAGCCTTTCTACAACCACAGCAGAGGCCCCACCTCCACCGTTGAAGATGCCGGGGCAACC
>DDIC01000044.1:3892-4416 GCA_002338335.1 Bacteroidetes bacterium UBA1860 | reverse complement strand
AGCACATACCATGCATTGGTTGTACAATCTCAAAGCATTGGGGCGTCCAGATACAGTATTATCGGCTTCCATTCCACTCTATTCTGTTTTTATTGATGAGATGAATGACACTACCTATGCCGCTTACAATGTAGAGTCAACACCACAGGAGGTGCAATTTAGCAATGGCTTTCGCATGACTGTTCCGCCTAATTCGATGCATTCGATTCGCACCCAAAATGGGGAGGTCGTGTCAACAGAAGATTGGCCCGATATACCCGCTGACTATGGCTTGCATAACTTCCCTAATCCATTTAATCCAATCACCCAAATCACATTCACGTTGCCTGCAACTGACCAAGTGACTTTAACCATTTACAACGCATTAGGACAGGAAATTCAATTGTTACTAAATGAGCGTTTAAAATCAGGGGTATACACTATACCTTTTGACGGCTCTAGGTTTCCAAGTGGTATATACTATTATAATTTGAGAGCAGGCTCTTTTTCCCAGACCAAGGCTATGACACTGACAAAATAGATAC
>DDIC01000044.1:0-3579 GCA_002338335.1 Bacteroidetes bacterium UBA1860 | reverse complement strand
CAAAATAGATACAGCTATTCTTCGCGAACTCTAGCTACTCAAAATCACTGGACAATTTATACCGTGCAATTCGGTTATTCCCTTTATCCGCTACGTATACAATTCTGTCAAAGTAGGTTACACCTGAAGGTTGATTAAATTGCTTTGGGCCACTTCCAATTCCACCGAAGGAGACAATCACTTTTTTTCTTCTATCCTCAGCAGCAATGGGTGGATTCACCCCTTCTTGCCCATTTGATTGAAATTGATAAAGCATATGTGTCTTGCTATCTACCACAAAAATGAGTTGACGTGTATCCCCTGAATATTCAATGTCTTCAGGTTGCTCAAATTTGTATGGATCATATAAAAATTGTTCCGCTGACGATGTATCTTTTGCAAGCATGTCTGGGTTAGGTTCATAAACCATACCATCTGTGGTTAAACGGGCCCGTATCCACAACACTCGAAAGGGGATATCATCGTCTTGGGATGCTTGGGTCACGAGAAAACTTCGATCATCTGTAAACTCATCCCGTTGCGGGGGTGCGACTAGGGTTGTGATCGATGAAAGACCTAACATACTGGCCAATGTGGGTCTGTCAGAACTCAGCGATCGAAGCTGTCGAATATTTTGATATGTTCCCGTTGATGGGTCACGTACATATTCAAGAATCATATTATCCGTTGAAGCGACACCTCTAGAGTTATTTAGTGGGCCTTTTCGGGTAAGGTAGATGGAATTATCAGCGAGGGTTGCAACCGATGTGATGGACACATTCTCATAATTGGTGGGGCGATCGCGGTTTAGTCTTGAGAGTTGAGAGGCTCTTGAACTAAGAGTAAAGTCATCAAATGGAAATATTAGAGTGTCCACAAAGACTGGACTCCCTGTATGAAAACCTTCGATCACGTAGACCACTGGGAGATCCCAAAACGTATTGTCTCGCTCTGGGATCAAAATACTGTCTCGAGCAGCCACAAAAAGCCTTAACTCACGATCTTGGGCCACCGCTTCAGCCCCCCTCATGTTGATAGTTTGTCGACCTCCCAAATCTGCTCTATCTAACAAATGTAGTCCTTGGGCGTCCGTCACATAAACAAATGTATCGAAACCTATATGAACGTCTGTAGGTGCATCAAACCCATCCCAAAATGGAAGGACTGGAGAGTAGCCGGTTTCACTTTCTTGCGTTGGGTCAATGCGACCTTCATCGATAATCTCTTGAGTCACTGGATCCTCCTTGGACCCAAGTATGTTTTCACACCCTGACCATACCAAAAACATCGCTAAAAGACCATAGAGTGTGTATGTCTGCGTTAATGGTAAGGTGAAATACTCTTTTGGGCTCTTCATAATGCAATCTGAAATGCTAGACGATGTATTTCACCCAAGAGGGTGAATCGATTGTAGGAATAATCAAAATTAAAGCGCTGCTCACCCACGCCTAACTCTACTCCACCTCCCATAGACGGTCCTTTGATGTCATCTTGGCCAAATGTGTACCCAGTCCTCAACATAAATTGTTCAAATGCCTTCAATTCCAATCCAAAGCCAAATCGCTCTGCATGATCACTGTAATTCGTTATCTGGGTTGTCGCAAGGATGTCTATCGACTCTGAAGTATAGACATCGGCTGCCATTGCTAGAACAAAGCGAGTGGGCAAAAGAATATTCTCTAGATCTTCTTCAATGATGGGCTGTCCATCATCCTGCAACGCCAAGCGTTCGACTGTACCTTCTGGATTGGCGTCTAACCCAAAATTATTGATGGCGACAGCAAACCGTATGGGTATACTAGGCACATCAAAGAAAAATCCGAAGTCTATTCCAACGGTACGGTATTCAATACCAAACAAATCTTCCTCATAGTACCTTATCGTTGCACCATAGTGAAATGCATCCGTGAGCTTCTGTGATACTGTAGCCCCTAGGCTATAATGAAATGTTGAAAAGGTTTGTCCTGTCCCTTGGGGGTAAAACTCCGTTGTTACATCCATTTCCCCTGAAGAGACTGACTGAAAGGAAAGACCGAAAGTAAGGTTCTTTATGGACCATATTCCTGCCAGATAATTCATAGGAATATCTACAAAGTAAGACGTGTTGGACGCCATAATACCCGACTGTCCCGTTATAGAAGCCATTGCAGGATTCCAATACAAACTGGATGCCCCAGATATATCTGCTGCGATAGATGACCCCATGGCAGCACTTCTTGGGTCAACGTCTATCTTCGTAAACTGGTAACCCGACAACCCCGTTCTTTCCTTCCCAAAGCTTGGTAGTATGGATTGAGCTTTGGCATCAGGATTGGAAAGTACATGGAAAAAGCTTCCTAGTAGTAGGATACTAATAACCGAAAAAAAGCGCTTAATGCTCATTAAAACTCGATATTTAGTCCAAACATGATATGGCGGTGCTCCATGTAGTTTGCAGGGTTGAGATAGGCAGGTAAGTTGTTCTGTGACGGATCTGCATATCGTGGATCTCTCACATTATACGGTACATCAAACGAGGGATTGGAACGTAGTGCTTTTAGCTTTTCTTGTGAGACAGGATAGTTGTTTTTATACCCTTTCCCGGTTACTGGATTAATGATCATCGCATTATCATTATTCAGAAGATTGGAGATTTCTACAAATGCAGACAGCTTTACTGATCCGATATTTAGCCACTTTCGAGCGTTCAAATCCATCGTAAACCAGTTAGGACCAATCTCACTGAATCGCTTGGATGGATCCTGCACTGGAAGATAAATGGGCTTCCAGTCCTCAGCTCCAGTTATAGGGTTCCGAGCACGACCTTCGTACTCATAAGGTGTGTATCGTGTTCCACTTCGCCATACAGCAGAAAGGAATACCGTGAATTGATTCAGTGGTGCAAAACCAAATAAAGGCTCAGTTCGATCATAATTAAAAAGTAGTGACCCCTTAATATCGAATGGGCGATCCCAAGGCAGTGGTGTCTCAACGGGTGGACCAATGACTTGATTTGCTGAAATGGCTCGGAAGTTATCGTCAGATGTGGCGCTTAGGCCCTCTGCACGCGAGTAATTCACGGAAATTTGTGCTCTAAGAAGGTCCCGGATTCGTTTAACGTACGAGAGTTCGATACCTCGAGTCCGGGCAAAATCTCCATTAATCCGAAAGGCTCTCGCAACCTTGCGCCCTGTTGCGTCTTCGACGAGGATGGATTGAGTCGTAATGAAATCATATTTATCTCTCCAAAAAAAGGCAACATTCAGAGCATCGTTGGATGAGATTTGATACCGAAGGCCTATTTCGTACGAAATATCAACTTCAGGGTCTAAATCTGGATTGCCAATATCGGGTAAGTCTGACTGGTCTCTGTAATATGGATCTAAACCAGCATAAACATAGCTTGGATGGGGAAGTCTTGTGGAATGACCATAGTTGAAAAACAACACTTGGTTTTCACGAACAGGAAAGGAGACGCTGATTTTTGGTAGGAGTCTAAATTTAAATCGCTTTCCAAACAACTCACGAGTATTTTCCTTGTAAGACTCTCGGACAAAGCCAGGAAGTGGTGACTCTGGATTGGTTACCGCTTCATCAGCATAATCTCCGGGCGCCCAGTAC
>DDIC01000059.1:3750-4175 GCA_002338335.1 Bacteroidetes bacterium UBA1860 | reverse complement strand
TATGATAACTCTTTACAACCCAAGGAAGCTAAAAAAAAGGGATCCGAAATCCGAGAAGCTTTTGTATCTGCAATCGAAGGATTGTCTGAACTTCTGGGAGCGGTGGCAGCTAAGTCTGTTAATGGGTTCCTGCTGGCATGTGACGGACGAAGGGTGCTGGTCGATTCACCACACAAATCGTTAAATTACCTTTTGCAGTGCTCTGCCGGTATCGTCGCGAAACGTTGGATGGTTATAGCTAATGAGCTATTCCAAAAAAACAATGTTCACACACATCAACTAGCTTTCGTACATGATGAACTTCAATACGAATGCGAAACTAAATCCATAATCAGACTGAAGTATGGATTAGAAGCATCAGCAATATTAGCCGGTGAATACTACAACTTACGTTGTCCCATAGCTGCTGAGTCAAAACACGGCAA
>DDIC01000059.1:0-3387 GCA_002338335.1 Bacteroidetes bacterium UBA1860 | reverse complement strand
TAATTGATTGCGACTACATAGTATATAAATGCTGTGCTAGTGCAGAAACCGAAATGGATTTTGGTAATGACGTTATAGTCGTTACTTCTAACTTCTCTGACGCTATGAAATGCGTAAAAAGAGACTTAGATCGAGTCCAGAAAGACCTCGGATCGTTCGATGATGAGATGATCTTGTTTTTTACAAGTCCTCATAATTTTAGGAAAAAAATTCTGCCCGAATATAAGGGTCATCGACAACGAAAAAAGCCCTGTGGATTCAAAAGGGTGATAGAGGAATTAAAGAAAGAATACAAAGTTATTCTCAAGGACACACTCGAAGCAGATGATGCGTTAGGTATTTACGCTACAAAATATCCCGGAAACATTATTGTCTCTCCTGATAAAGACATGAGACAGATTCCCGGTAAATTGTATGACTTCAAAGAAACAGTTGACATTACCCCAGAAGAAGGAGCTAAATGGCACTTGATTCAAGCACTCTCAGGCGATAACACTGATGGATACGCAGGCGTTCCCGGGATTGGAGTTAAAAAAGCTGAAAAGATATTTGAAGAGAAAGGATATACATGGAAAGCAGTCGTTGAAACATTTGTAGACAAAGAAATGACTGAACAAGATGCCCTTGTCAATGCAAGGCTCGCAAGAATACTACAAACAAGTGATTACGATCACCAAAAAAAAGAACCTATACTTTGGACACCACCAAGTGACTACAGAATTACCAAACAAAATAGCTAGGACTGGTCGAGTCCAAGCATGGATTGATAATCCAACAGACCGTCTACCCGTAAGCTGCACAATTTTTAACGTGCAGGATAGCATGGAAGGAAGTGATGGCATCGAAGCGAGCTGGAGATTTGTATCGCATGCTCTTAGATATGGAGCAGGCGTCGCAGTCCACTTGTCGGACATTAGACCAAAAGGAACAACAACAAATAAAGGACCTGATAGCCTCGTTGCATCAGGACCTGTCTCATTCGGAAAAATTTACAGTACATTAAATGAAATACTTAGGAGGGGGGGCACTTTTCGCAATGGGGCGTGTGTTTTGCACCTTGATATTGATCACCCCGATATTCTTGATTTCGTGCAAGCAGAAAGACACGAACTCCCATGGGTCAAACGATGTGTTGACCTTACCCAAATCCTCTGGGATACCTCAGAAGCTACAACAAAGGAAGCAATTATTAGAGGCATTGCAAGAGGAGACATTTGGCTCAACAAAATAAAACATGACAACAACAATAAAAGAATCAGATCGAATGTTTGCTTGGAAGTTTACCTGCCCTCACGCGGAACTTGCTTGCTCCAGCATGTCAATCTCGGTGCCAATAGTGTCGGCGAACTCAGAGAGACTTTCCGTAAAGGTATGTCCGAGCTGTGCGATCTTCATGGCAGAACAGGTGTTGGAGGGACTGGAGAGTACCTACCCCCGGACAAGGACAGGCAAGTCGGGCTCGGAATGCTTGGCTTATCCAACTTCCTCAGAATTAACGGAATAACATATGCCCAGTTTGGCGACGCTCTTGAAGCAACAAATGATGCTGAGAGTTTCGATGGTATCGCAGGTATAGCTGCACGCGAACTATTTCTGGGCATACAAGAAGCAGCTAATGTAGCTCGTGCTAACAATATGGAAAGAGCTTTCGCTATAGCTCCTACTGCTAGTTGTTCGTACAGAAGCAGAGATCTCGAAGGCTTTACAAGTACACCAGAGATCGCACCTCCTATCAGTCGTGTGGTTGACAGGGATTCAGGTGAATTTGGTGTGAATCAAGTTAATTATGGCGACGTAGAAATAGCCAGCGAAGTAGGCTGGGATGTTTATAAGAAAGTAGCAGATCAAATAATGATCATGCTTAATAGAACAGGATTGCTTCATGGCTATAGCTTCAACAGTTGGAGCGATATGGTGACTTACGATGAGGCTTTTATAGAAGAGTGGCTTAACTCACCACAAACTTCTTTATATTATGCCCTGCAAGTAATGTCAGATACACAGGATAAAACAGATGCTTATGCAGCACTGGTAGATACTGAGGTTGAAGATTATTTAGCAGAAATTATGAGTAATAAACCAGACGAAATATCTTGTGACTGTCAGCAATGAATAATTATTTCCCCTGTAGAACTATATACACTATCAACCCACAGTTACCACAACTAATATTAAATGAGATGTTGAAACAGTGTAAGGACTTGACCTATATGGCTAGTCTCACTGAAGGTCATGATACACCTGAAAAATCAAGATCATCTCAACAGTGTTGGTTACCTTGGGACCATTGGATAGCAGGTATATTACACAACATTATGATAAGTGCAAACAATGATTATTTTCACTACGACCTAGATCACTTTGACTCAGCCATACAAGTAACTAAGTATGAACCCGGTCAAAATTATGAATGGCATGTAGATCAGCTTAATATTGATAAGCCAATGAAAAGAAAGTTATCAATATCATTGTTACTTAATGATGATTTTACTGGAGGAGAGTTGGAACTACTTGATCCAACCTCTTTACGTGCAGAAAAAATAACTTCGGTTCCACTAAGTGCTGGATCAATCGCTGTATTTCCAGCGTGGGTTGTGCACCGGGTGAAGCCAGTTGTAAATGGGACAAGATACAGCCTCGTTGCTTGGATGAATGGTCCGCAATTTAAATAATCATGAACCCCTACTTAAAACTACTGTCCCGGAAAAGATCTTGGACACCCGTACAAACATCTAAAGGAAAACTAAAAGAAGGTGCAGAAGAAACCATCTACCGTGCACTTGCAATACGCCATATGGAGTTACCAGTTGGCGAGTTTATTACAGACGCACTTGATAAAAATGTTCCCGACACTGCTAGAGCACTTCTAGAGTCAAATGTTAAGGACGAGATTAAACATGATCTTGCACTTGGCTACATCACCAACGCACTAGGCGTCGATGACCAAGCCGAAGCTGAAGCACTGCGCTTACGTGCAGCGTGGGAGGAACATCCAGATCACACAATATTAAAAGCATTAGTAGCAGAGAGAGCAATCTTTTTTGTAATACTACCTTTCTTCCGATTCAATGGTGACGCAGGCTTGCGCACAGTATCGGCTGATATCTCAAGGGACGAACAAGTCCACGTGGCTTGTAATTCCTTGGTATCACTGGAGTTAGGGCTAAAGCCTAGCCAGTCATTAGACAAGTTAAGGAAGGCAACTATTAACTGGATAATGCAACCTTTAAAACAGAGTTCCGATAGATATTTGGACAAAAAATTTTGGTTAGATGCCAGCGACAGACTTATGTACGAAGGCAAAGCACCAGAATTTTCTCAGACCAAGGCAGCTAGAATGCCTGCATTTTTTGAACACTCGAATGTCAATCTCCCTCAATACTCTTA
>DDIC01000040.1 GCA_002338335.1 Bacteroidetes bacterium UBA1860 | reverse complement strand
GGTTGATCTACATCACACCCTCGATTGACTGCAATGTAATAGGACAAAAGCTTGAGGGGACCGCCTTTTCAATTATCAACTGAAGAACTACTTAAGTACGGTAAAAGGGGTCATAAAAAATCCATTTTCATCTGATTGGACCGAGACAAAATAGGTTCCACTGGAGAGCTGAGTAACTTGCAAGGTAAATGTGTATTGCCCCGCTAGCATCCTCTGTTTTGGCTGTACTATATGAACGGTACGCCCTAAAATGTCAACGACATGCACAGAAACATTGGATGGCTTCGATATATCAATTTCAAATCTTGCCTCTGGATTGAAAGGATTTGGATAGACCGAGGATACCTCAAAAGAAGTGGGTATGCTCATCCTTGATTGATCATCTTCAGTACTCACTGACACCAATGGGGTTGCAAAGGATTTGGTAGTTAAAATAGAAAATTCACCGGGCTGTTGATCAAAGGAAAGTAATCCTTGCTCGTTAGCCACTAAGCTGTCTCCAGAGAAATAATCATACCACGTCGTCTCAGTGGTAAAATTGGTCACCTTGAAGTTCCTGCTTTGAGGCTCCACCCCAAAGTTTCCAACAATAAGAGCTTTGGTATCTGATGAAGGTCCTTGCAAATACATCCATTTCTGATCAACATTTAGGTAATGCTTTACCTCAGTTGATGCACTCGTAAATAATGGGTCTTGCTTACGCAATGAGATCATTGCGCTCCACTGCTCGTAAATAGCATAACGAAGTGGATTATCACGGTAGGTCCATCGAATAGGTTTAGGCGCTGTCCGGCCTGGATCACTTGGTAAACATTGTTCCTCATTGGCATATTCATGTCCTTTGAGACACTCACCCTGGCCGCCACCATATCCAAGCTCACCAAATTGCCAGATCATTTTGGGCCCTGGCCACAAAAAGAAAAAAGCCCCTGCTATTGGTTGACGAGTGAGAGCTGTACGAAAATCCCTGACAGAATAGTCACCACTTGAGTTTCCATAATTAACATTTTTATACATCAACCACTGTTCATCATGGCTCTCCATATACCCTATTAAATTGGCATTAGGAAACCCAGCAGCCAAGTGATGGACACCACTAAAATCTGATCCACTGGCAAATCCCATTGTGGCTTGACCATAGGCATAATTCATGTTTCGCCACAGTAATGCACCATAAGACGCTAGCTCACGCTCTTCTCTATACTCCGCAAAGTGTTCCAAAATTACGTAAGCATCTGGGTTAATGGACCACATGTGGTCCGCCATTCTTTTTAAGAGGCGAATTCTTGACTCATCATATTGACCCCAAGCACCTACGTTCCCAAGCGTATTCCTTTGTGTAAAGCCCTTAGACAAGTCAAAGCGAAATCCATCAATGTGAAATTCTTCCAACCAAAATTGCGTCACTCGGTCGACAAAATATTGTGTGGCCAACCGCTCATGGTTCATATCATACCCTACATTGAAATCATGCTTAGCCACTTGATTAAACCAAGGGTTTTCTTCCGTTGGTGGACCATAATCACCTTCTGCATAAAGTCGAACCATAGGACTCTGCCCAAAAGAGTGATTCAACACCATATCAAGAATTATCGCAATTCCGCGACGATGAGACTCATTTACAAAACGCTTGAATTGCTTTTTGGTCCCATAATATTTGTCAACTGCAAAATAGTGTGAGGGATTGTAGCCCCAGGAACTGTTGCCTTCAAATTCGTTAACAGGCATCAATTCTATAGCGTTTACACCTAATCGCTCTAGATAATCGAGAGTGTCAATTAACGTCTCAAATGTGTGGTCTTCTACAAAATCTCTGAGTAGTAATTCATAAATCACTAACTCTTCTTTTGGGGGAGGTGTGAACGTTTGGTCTGACCACTCAAATTCAGGTTCGTCTAACTCAAAAACCCCTACATGGAATTGCGTTTTATCCACTGGATAGTTGGGAAAGCTAGCGTTAATAGACGCTGGAATCCAACGATCGTCGTTCGGATCTAAAATTAATTCACTATAAGGATCAGCAATGCGAATCTCTCCATCCACGAGGTACTGAAATCGATAGGCTTTATCCATTTCTAGTCCTGTTAGTGTCGTCCAAAACCATGTACTATCTGGGTTTAAAGAGTCACGTTTTAATACAAACTCTTGAGTAGGGTTCCAATCATTGAAATCACCAACCAAATGCACAATACTTTTGTTTGGGGCAAAGAGTGAAAACGAGACCGATCCATCTTGGTGCTCTGTGATTCCATCTTTTAAACCATCGGGTCGTTTTTGATTTAAAGGTGCTTCTGAGACCATCACGTCAAAAAATGACGAGTCTTGAAGGTCTGCGCTTGAGCCAATGGCAAGCAGTTTATGAACCTGAGGCTCACTAAACACTTGTGTCGTACGTAAGGTGTCACCAGAGGTTACGGCCAGCGTATCAGAATAAGTACCTTGTGGTGAGTGTCTGAGAAGGCGAATGGAGCGCGTGGAATCTGGCTGAGTAGTGCTCAAATGTATTTCTATATCCACAGCACAAGGGCTGTTACAGAATGTGAAATTACGGGCTGGAGACAAACGCGTGAGTGTGAGGCCCGACTCTTCGATAGGTATAAACCAGTCCGAGCCATCCGCCATACGTCCCACCTTTACAGCTTCACCACCTTGCTCACCCCTAAACAAAAGGGCAATTTTTTCGATGTTTTCTGAATCAGGCACGTCAAAAAAATCACGAATGGATGGGGCAAACGTAAATAACCACTGGTCACTCCCCGTAGCGTTCATTTTCAAGTTGGCAGGAAACGTGCTCCAACCGTTGGACCCATTTGGTTTGACGTATTTCCAATCTGTACCAGAGGTTGATGAAGATGTTATGACACCTGTATAGAGATAAACATCTCCTTGAAACCCTTCTAAATCACCATTTCCAGCAGACGCGCCGAATGAGATCGTAAGTGAGTCATCTTCGGAAAAAAATACAGGGGACCATGTCAATTGCGCTGATACCTCGTAAGGAACACAGATAAGGGTTATCAGCATGATTAAGAGTGGAAATCGCACGTCAAATGATTGAGTGATGTGGGTGATTGGATTAGGGATAAAAAAAGCGCAGCCACAAGATAGTAGCTGCGCTTACATTTGTTCAATAAAACGAACGACGAGTGCCTGGTCTACTTCACAAGCATCATTGAACGTGTCTGCATAAAGTCACCTGCTTCAAGTCGATAGATATATAGACCAGAAGCTAATCCTGATGCATTAAACCCAACAGCATGAACGCCTGCTGACATTGGCTTGCCATTGACAAGCGTTGCAACATGCTGGCCAATCGCATTATACACATTGAGTTTCACGTTTGATGTGACTGGCAACTCAAAAGCAATCGTCGTCGTTGGATTAAATGGATTTGGATAATTCTGGTTCAACTTGAATGTGTTTGGTAATTGTTCCACATCCTCAACAGACGTTCCAACCTGAGTGTAGCTTGGTGGAGTTTCCCAATCTAAATCCGATGCCTTCCAAGTTAGCGTAGGGAATGTATAGCTGGATGGCCAAGATACATCTGGGAGATTGTCTAGGTCACCTCCATCTTCAGTAATGATAGGCTGGACGTATTGATAATGGCGACGGCCAGCATCAAATCCACTTCCATGCACGAATAATGATCCATCTGCTGTCGTTGGCTCACCATACGCTACTCTAAATCCAATGTGGTTGAGTGTAGGCAGTGTCATGTCATACTCCAATTCATAGACCATGTCACCATCTTCGTCAGTAAACCGAACGCGTTCCCTATCTTCCTCGGTGTAGGTTGCTACAAACGCAGAGAGATCGTCACCTGGCTCTTTAATATTTTGCGATAGTGCAAAAAATGGTGTATCAACGATTAAATAAACAGAATCAGACGCAGGAAGAAACGGTTGAGATTCATTTTCAAGCGCAGGTGTCATGTCAATACTAAAGGTCACTGTAATTGCGCCCCCTTCAACATTGGTTGAAGTCATAAGTGCTTGTGGGGCAACGCCATTGTAATACTGCGTTGCAGCAACTTGCGCCTCATCATCCTGAACCGCAATGATTCTATTTCCACCTCCAGTAACACCAGGTTCCTCCCATCCATCTCCATCAGCCGAGATGGGTAGATAAAATTCACTTGCTTCGTCATCACGTGAATCATCCCATCGTATGTAGAATTTATAAGGAAGCTCCGCTCCAACTGAAGATGTAAAAGGAATATTCAGAGCGTTGTATGTTCCCGCGTCATTGTTGAAGGACATCTGATTGTCTTGACTCCAGCTGTTGAATTCTCCACGCACATACACCTCATCAATAGAGGAATTGAAATACCCTAGCCCCTCAAGAATCCCAACGTTCACATCAAAGTTCAATGTCGTGTTCACAATTTTTGAGGTTGGAGGCATTTGATCGTTGTAGTAATCAAAATGAACGGTCGTGTCTGACAGAGATGCTAAATCGAGCAGACGGTTAGGGGTGCCTTCCCAACCATTTGCACCGTTAATGTAGAACTTGTATTCAAAGCTAGATTCTTCCACAAGGTCTGATTTGGCAAAATAAATGACCCCTGAGTAGAATTCATTGACTCCATTATTCCCCTCGTAGAATATATCTGGTGTGGCGTCATCCCAGGTTAGAGGTGTTTTGGAACCTCGAACTCCGACGGTAGTGGTATCAGGAGAGAAATCTCCAATGGCTACCGGGTATCCTACATTGACTCTAAACCATACGGCTACCGAATCATCCTTTGACTCAAAAGGAGCCTCTGTCTTGTTAAAGAAATGCAAGGGTAAAGTTGTGTCACTAGTAGCGTCAGCGGGAAGGTATAAAAATCTATTGTCAGGTGTTTCCCAACCGCC
>DDIC01000038.1:13463-16038 GCA_002338335.1 Bacteroidetes bacterium UBA1860 | reverse complement strand
TCATGATGAAATTGACCTTGATACGTATCTGTTCCATCTCGCGTAGAGACAGAGATTACTCCAGATGTGACATCACCATATTCAGCTCCAATTCCACCAGTGATCACCTCAACGGACTCAAATGCATTCGACCCTAAGTCCAGCCCTAGTCCCGTCCCTGCTAATGGATCCTTTGCAGAGACCCCATCAATCAACAAACTTGTTTCATCTGAGCGGCCACCTTTGATATAAAGTCCCGTTGCATCGTTTAAGACACCCGCTTGAAGCTCAACCGCCTCTGCTATTCCTCTCACAGGGGCTGCCTCGATCTGATTTCGGGTCACCATCACGGATGTATTGGACTTTTCGACATCAAAAATGGGTGCATCACCAACAATGACTAACTCTTCATCCGACGTAATGACGACTTCTTGAAGTGTAACGTTCAACTCGGTCGTCTCTCCAGAGGCAACAACAATCCCTGTGAGTAATTTTCGCTCAAATCCAATAAATGAGAGCTCGACTGAATATTCTCCCGATCGAATATTGTTGATTTCATATCGACCGTCTATATCTGTGGCGTCACCAAAGGAAGTCCCTTTAATGATAACCGTTACTCCTGTTAGGGGTTCCTCTGTACCGGTAATCGTCACTTTTCCAGAGATGGCGCCTAGTTCTGAGGTGGATTGAGCATGAGTGAGAGAACTCTGTGGTAACACCACCAGACAGGCGATCAACATGCTATAAACCATCAACACATTTTGTCTAGCAACTCTATACATCAGATGATTTTTGGGTCCATTACTCTTCATCAGAAAATCTAAGTCGTTGAATACAAAGATAGTTCACAAGCTCAGAGACAGGTACCTGTCCACCAAGATCGGCAAGGTTAATTCCAGCATAAATCGTATTTCTTTCAGCACTTTCCACAATGAGTGAGGACGCCTCCGTGTATGGAAATACCTGTCCCGTAATGATCTGAACATAAAAGGTTCCATCATACAATGTTCGAGCTCCATCGGAGGGAACAATTGGATACAGGTTGAGTCTTGTTGTACTCAGTGTCATGGTGGGGGCTGCATCATCCATGATTCGCGGCTCGACAAGTGTGTTGCTGCGAAGACGAAAGCTATTTTGAATCCCAGTAGGTCTAACAAGCTCTTTAAATGGCAAAAACTGAAACAAAGGGTCATCTGATTCTAGGGATTTTGTAGGTATGCTGATAAAAAGCGTCCCTCCTTCTGAGAAAAATTCACCAAGTAAAGACTGGGCATAGGTTATGTTGCGGTCTAAACTATTAGAAAGCCAATAGATATGGTCCCATTGAGCTAAATAGCGCTGTCGAGAAAGGCTGTTTTTAGGAAATGCATCAGAAACAGACACCTTAGCGCCTCCAGCCGCAAATCCATCGTTTATCGTGAGTAGATCAGGATTGATTCCATTGGCTCGCAGAAACTCAAGGTGCTTCTGAAGATTTTCTTGGCCTTGATTACTGTCATCATCATGAAGGAGCAATACCTTAGATTGCTTGGATTTGATGTACCATGAAAAAGACGCAAGTTCACTTACGGAACCCGATTGGTCTGTCACTCTAGCGTATAGCGTATTTTGCGCGTCTAAGCGCAACCCTTTTGGGGTAATCGGGTTTTGTGGCGTGGAGAGTGCCTGCCCAAGATACATTGACGCAGTTACATCGCCAGACTCAAAGGAATCGATCACTCCCGTGAGTAGTATCGATTCATCTTCAGGAAGTGGAACGTCCACCCATTCCGCATTTGATGTTGAGTCATTGAATGCTATTTCTACACGTTGTAAACTCTCTAAACCATCTGGATCATCAACTTGCAAACCTAAGCTAAATACATAGTATGTCGTATCACTAGGTGCATGAGTTGAGCTGAATTGTATCTTTGGTTTAGAATTCTTGACTGGAAGAGTCACACGAGCAGGCTCTGGATCCACATCCATCATATTATCTACGGCTCGAACGTAGAACGTCACATCTTCTTGATCGAGACCAGGAGAAATGGGGAGTACGAATGTGGAGTCTGTTCTTTCGGTGAAAGACCAATTTTGTGTTGAAGGGTCATTGACCACATATTCGTAGCCAATGACATAACCATCGGGATCTGCTCCCCACCAGGTAAGCTCAACACGACTTGAGAATACAATATCCTCTGGAAGATTGACGGTTTCAATCGATAGGCCTGTTTGAGGTGGTTGATTTTGTAGCTGTTCCCCATCCAAAGCTCCCTCTCGACACCCGGAGAGAGCAATCAGAAGACATCCACATATCATTGGAACCAGTCGAAGCATAAAAAGATTGGGTGCTGCTTTCATACAGCACCCACCAAATATTTATTTAATAAGCATCATTCGTCTCGTTTGGACAAAATCTAAAGACTCCATCCGGAGAATATAAGTTCCCGTCGCGAGATTTGATGCATCAAACTCAAGTGTATAGGAGCCAGCAGCTCTAGTTTCATTGAGTAGTGTTGAAACCGATTGGCCTAAGATATTATACACTTCAATACGAACATTCGCTGCCTGAGGGACATCAAAGGCAACAGTGGTCGTTGGGTTAAATGGATTTGGA
>DDIC01000038.1:8820-13158 GCA_002338335.1 Bacteroidetes bacterium UBA1860 | reverse complement strand
TAAATGGATTTGGATAGTTCTGCTCCAAAGCGAATGACGCAGGGAGATCACCATTGGACTCAGTGCTGGTCGCAACACCTCTTGTCAACGTAATGTTTTGATACAACGTATCATAAGAAGACGTGCCATAGTCGTACCCAGATGCCACTGGAAACGTGCCTTCCGAGTCTGTGACGGTTACATTCCACAGCGCTTCCACAGATTGCCCTACCTCAAGTCCAAGTGACGCTAGTAATGCATCAGCATCTGCAAAAGGTAATGTAGATTCACCATCTGCTGACGCGATTGAGGTCAACACGCTATAATCCGTACCATAGAGCACCCAATTATAGGATAGACTATCACCATCATAATCGACTGTGGTATCCCAAGAGATGTTGATGTCGGAGGTTACTTCTACTTCAACGTCATTTGGTGGTGTCAACAAGGCAAACTCTAGGACTGGGAAGGACCAACTCTCACCTTTGACGTCATCAAGACTCTTTGGTTGGATTTTCACCTCATTAAACGTAGATGTGACATGTCCCATAATAGAGGTAAATACGGCTCCTTCACGAATATGCTGATTGACATCATTTGGGAAGCCATAGTTATCATCAAATTTAACACCGCTGGCAGGCACCTCCGTCTCGCCCGCTTTCATATTAGCCACCGTAAACTCACCAAAGCTATTTTCCTCAAGGAAGTAAGCGTCTTCTAGTCGTACATACAGACCTTCATAGGCCTCCATCTCACGACCAGCATCGCCTAATGAAGCCAGCATATCTTCAGTGTAGACACTTGGGATGGCCTCTTCAATTGCACTCTCGCCTACCGTCTCAACTACTGAAAATGCAACGTCGGATAAGTATGTTTGGCTTTCGCCAAAATTCTCGTCCTCATTCACTTTGGCTGACGTGATCGTAATGACTTGTCCTTCTTCGAGTGTGACATCGTCTTCAATAACCACACCCAGCCATTCAGCTGCAGTACCATTCGCAATGTCTTCGTCATGGAAAATATACTTTCCTGTTTCTAGTACACGGACAACTGTACCCTTAATATCCATTGGAAGCGTGAGGCCGGCAAGTGGACTCGCTCCACTTTTTCCGTCCGCCGTTTCTTGGATGGTTTGTACGCTAGAGAGACCACTATCTGAGACAAGGAATGACTCAGATCCTGTGACTGGATAACGGGCAGTAAGTCCGTCGCTTGAGTACGCTTGTGCATAATAGCTCACGACGGTGACATCAGTAACAGATGGAAATTCGAAGGTGTAGGTGTCTCCAGATGAATTACTCATTACCGCTGAAGTGGAGGTTCCTCCCACAGAATAGGTGATCACCACAGAATCAATCGTGCTCTCTGATGAAACCGCATCTAGAGTCACTGTAATGGCGTCTGACGTCGCATAAATATCTTTGACTGGCGAGAGTGCGACATTGCTAATCGATGGGGGTGAGGCGACAAGTTCAATATCATTAGGCCACTCAAAAGGAACGCCACCCACATCCTGTCCATCATCAAATCTTTGACCATCTGGGGACCAATACGTTCCGTCTTCGAATGGGTTGATGGAAAAGGTAGAATAATCAGAAGCGTTATCAGACCCCGGATCATCATTGTTCAAAACTAAAAACCCACTCAGATTAATCACCGAACCAGATGCTGGAGGGACAAATTCTCCCTTACCACCATTCGCTTCTGATCGACGGTAATTGTAACCCGTTTTGTAGCTGTCCGTTCGGTCATTTCTGTAACGTAGAGACGTATCATAAATCCAAAGTCGAGAGAGGCCATCAACAGCCCAATTTGGCCGGTTTCCAACATTTTCAATGATCACTGTTGCATCCTCAACTTTCACATAGAGACCATTTAAATCACCATATTTCTCTCCATTCACACGATACGTTCCATCACCATTGTTAATGTTAATATCATCCATGGAGACGACCAAGGGTTCAAGTAGTGATGCATACTCATCGTAGGTACCATCTGTCACCGTGCCCACCTCAACGGGTTGTTCAGTGAGGTCAAACTGTGCAGTACTAAAATATGGAGACAAGGTTCCTCTAAAAGTGTAGATGCCACCGCGAACAAGACCCTCAACGAATTCTACGTCGGTTTCCACGATTTGCATGCCCATCCCTTCGCGTCCTGAGCCAAGTGCGGTTGTATCGATAATAAAGACATGAGCACGATCAATGGAGTTATCGTCTGAGTTATAACTAGACAGCCCGGAAGAGCGTGGATTGGAAGCCACAACGGCAGTGAATGTAACGTCCACATCAATCAAGGGTTGGCTCCCTATTTCATCTCCGTTACCAAATTCGATGGGTGTTGAGTATGTATTTAAATCACGTAGTGTGACAGATTGTTGTGCCTCTGCTGCCAATGGAACAAGACCGAAGGCAAGAAGAGCCACATATTGTAGTAGTGTTTTCATATGTTTTAATGGTAGGATTGTAGGTTTGTAGGCTTGTAGGTTGAAGTTTTTTTAATTTTATACGCTAGAAATGAAAGGTCATTTCAGTACGACAAATTTTCCTCTTTGGATATGATTGTCGTTTAGATTTTTAACTGTAAACAGGTAAAGGCCTGAGGTAATATTCTGGTTCGAGGCAGACTGTAGATCCCACCCTCGTTCACCACCGGCCTGTTGCCGATTTGAATCGCTAAATTGGCTATACCATTCTATATCACCTTGTGTTTGCTGGCTTTGATGATTGAACTGTGCTACTACATCGCCCGAAAGGGTAAAAATGGTGATTTCTGCTCTTGCTGGCAGGTTTGTGAAATAAATCTTCCTTGTCCCGTCGCTTTGGCCGTCCCAAGCTGCTGAGACTCTGTAAGGGTTAGGATACACACCCACCTTAGCTCCAACGCCATTTGAGGAAAATGATTGATTCACAGGGGTTCCTGGAAAAACCCTTACACCATTCGTATTGACATTGCTTTCAAGTGATTCAATGTTGAAGCCAGCGGACCCGCGGTCAAAGGCTGTAACAGATACGAGGTATTGCCAGCCACTTAATAAGCCATCAAGCGTATAGGCATAGGTATACTCTGTTGGATCATCCTCAAAAGTCTTTGGCTCATCCAATTTGATGGCTTCAAACCCTGTATTAAATCCAAAATTATTGTCTGCCAAATCGTACTCGCGAATGACCTTTGGCTGTGGATTTACGTCATCGCCCAGCTCACTTCTATAGATTTTGTATCCTTCAAAATCACGTTCGCCAGACACTTGATCAACGGACGCTTCTGCAGATTTGTCCCAATAGAGAGTAGCTTGCCCTTGATCGAGTTCGACCCTCATTTTTGGCACTTCTGGCGGAGTAGGAAATAAATAGCGATCTAGGGTACCATTTCCATTAACATCCTCCCCTGGGTCTAGTACTCCATTTCCATTAGCGTCCTCCCCATAGAATACTTTATACAAGGAGGATAGAGTTCGCATTAATGGGCGACGTGTTTCCTCTGTATCGAATCGTTTACCAGGAATTCCTTGAAATTCTTCAGGTTTGAGTGCAGCAGAATAGGCCATGTACACCGTGATGGTTTCGCCAGGGTCAACTTCTGAAAATGGACCCATGGACAAAAAAGAGATGTAGTTTCCCCGGGCATTTATGCCATCTGTTCTGAGTGCTTCACGAATAGATTGACCGCCCGTTTCACCATCCAGCGGAAAAGGCTCAGACATCCGTTGATAGCGATCAATATCATCATTTGGCCGTCGAAATAGTCCGGTGCCAGATGAAAAGAGCCAGTACGACGGGCCTACACTAGGGGCTTGCTTTCCCAGCGATTCAAGATAGGATTGATTTGAGGGGTGAAAAAAAGAATCTCGGTATTCAGCGCCAATAATAGAAAGTGCCCCGTACGTATTAATGCTTGGGTCATCCATAGAGCCAGCGTCAAATACATAGGAGGTATAAAGACTGTCGATATACCCCACACCATTTTTGTTGTAAAATGCGCTTCCCCCTTCTTGTGTGGATAAGACGTTTCTGACAACGATATCAGCATATTGTCCTACAAAAACACTGTCCCATGTAAAGCCTTGATCATTCCCCGAGTGTATATGAGAGTTATTTGTAATCTCGTATTTGAGGATGGAAAAGTTTTCGGTGAAATTGAAAGACCAATTATAGCTTGATAACACAATGTCAGCGTAAAGGGGTGATTCATGTCCACTAATCTCCGTAAAGGCAGTTCCATTATCGATAACCCTACGTTTATCAGAAAACCGCAGCAGTAGATCCTCTTCACTCGTACCCAATCCGCTTGCATTGGATCGAGTGATAATTCTATCATCGGCTGTAAACTCAAAACCAGCCTTTCCAACGCTGTATCCAG
>DDIC01000038.1:0-8513 GCA_002338335.1 Bacteroidetes bacterium UBA1860 | reverse complement strand
AGCCTTTCCAACGCTGTATCCAGAGGAATTGGTTATTGCAGAGGTTGAAACCCTTCGTTCGTTCCCATTGACAAATGCCCCAAGCCATAGTCCACCTTCAAATAGGTGCTCTGTTCCAGTGGATTTGGGGTACCTCATACTCGCACCTTCTTCAGGATTTCCCAGCGCTCTAGGGTTTCCAATCGTCCCATAGTTACTAAAGGAAAGGCTCATTGCATTGATAGACGTTTCTTGCCTTTCAAAAAGAAATTGAGCCGTAGACGGCTTCGTGATGAATACAATAAGAACAAGTAGAAATAAGACCCGGAGCATAATTATATAATACCATTTAGTATTCAGGAGATGAAGTCTGAACGATACAATGTAACAGTTATTTAATAGTTCAATTACGAAGAAAATGGGCACCCGGACGAGGACGCGTTGGATGCGCTGGACGCGCGGTTATCCACTTGTTCCCGGTAGAAAAAGTTTGGCTTGTGCTCGGTCACGTCAAACTCTTTGTGAAACACACTTGTTGCCGATCCAGATAATGGAGGCACTAACCATGACCACTCTCCCGTAACGGCTCGCCCTGCTTCGGCTTCCAACCGCTCAAATTGCTCGTGCTGCTCGACCGCTGTGTGATGATCGACGAGTTTTACCCCAGCTTTTTTGAAGGAGTGAAGTACCGCAACATTGAGCTCTACAAGAGCTTTGTCTCGCCAGAGTGTTCGCTCATTAGATCGATCAAAGCCCATGATATCGGCCACAGCTTCCAGTTGATTGTAGCGCTGTTTGTCACCAAAATTGCGAGCGCCTATCTCGGTCTCCATATACCAACCATTAAAGGGAGCCGCTGGAAATCGAACCCCACCAATATCCAGTACCATATCCGATATAATAGGCACGGCATACCACTTGAGGCCAAGATTTGAAAACGCCTTTGAGTCTGGATGCTCTATCGTTACCTCGAGAATCAACTCTTTAGGTAGTTCGTGAAGATGGCGTCTTCCATCTGCGGTCTGCACCATCACAGGTAATAAGTCAAAGGGCGTACGTTGTTCGGGGGTGGGGGGTTTCCAGCCGAGTTCTATACATTCGTGAGTGAATGACAGGTTCATTGGGTCTCCGAGCATGGACCCATCATCGTTTGTATATGCAGCGTATCGCAAGAGCTGATGGCTCACTATTCGAAAAGGTGCCGTGCCTGTGGTTGGATCCTCTGGAGGGAACAGTGTGATTGCTGGGCGAATGGCCCCACCATTTGTGGCAAATTGAATGTGCTCTTCTAACGCTTGGAAGACTTCCTCAAGGGTCTGCACGTGTCGCTTATCAAACACATGCATTCCTTTCCAGAAAAGTCGGCCAATACACCGAATCGAATTTCTCCAAGCCACTCGGGCACCATGTGTACATTCGAGGGTCGTCAGCGTATAAGAATCAGACTCAGCAAGAGAGGTCTCAATCTCCTCTAAACGACGCTCAGCGTCTTTTTTCGTGCAAAGCCCTTCTTCTAGTAACAATGTTTGAAATGCGATGGCTTCATCGCGCTGGTCTTGTGTCATAGCGGCTAGAAACTACGCCATTTTCACATAAATATGGGGCAGATTTCTACCCAATTCGTTCACATCCATCCCATACCCTAGAACAAAGTCCGGTGCGATATCAAAGCCAACATAGTCGATTGGAAGCTCGACTTCCATAGCCTCCTTTTTTCTGCAGAGTGCGGCAATTTTGACACTGGCAGGCTTCTGCTTGGCCAACTCTTTTGTAAACATCTCCAGTGTACGACCCGTGTCCACGATATCCTCGACAACAAGAACATGTTGACCCTGAATAGGCGATGTCAACCACGATTTACGCTCAATCTCTCCCGTAGAAGACATTCCTCCTTTGTAACTACTTAGGTGAACCGTGTCAAACACACATGGGAGTTGTAAGTCTCGCGAAAGATCCCTAGCAAATGGAACAGCCCCTTGCAAAACGGTGATGACATGTAACGGATTTTCTTGACTCACCCCCCATGCCTGTGCTTCTTGACGAATTTCCAAGGCCAATGCGTGGATACGACGTCGAATATCGTGCTCCAAAATCATAGGCCGAAACGTCATCCCTGCCAGACCAATGGGTTGCTCAGACGCTCTCAATGTGGCGCTCCAAGGATCGCTTGAGCTGGGTTGAATTCGAAATAATCTGTCTTTTCCATTTGTTAGATCAGGTACACGCCGTGTGTTGGACACCTCACCCATGGCACCCAATCGTGAAATCTCCTCTACAGGATACAAAACAGCGAGAATGTCTTTCTGTGCGTCAACCACTACCGCCGCTTTTGTTTTTGCTGATCCTGTAATCCCACGATTCGCTAAGAAATCAGCAATTTGTTGATGCCCCGTAACCATGCCAAATGGCTGAAACTTATCTCCACCTTGAATTGGACGCACTCGAAAAGATTCCACTTTTTCGCCTGCTTGTAATACTCCATAGAGCGTAAAAGGGTCTTTCCATTGCTGAGGCAACTGATTTGTGAACTCCTCCAAGCTCCAAGAATTTGGGAACATTGATTCTGATGAATCAGCCGTTTTTGCCACAATAAACCCTTTTTTGGTTCCCTCAATTGATGTGCTTGGCTCTATCTCAAATGTCTGTCCAGGATGACTCAAAGGCAGTGACTCCATCAACATGGCAATAGAGTGTCGTGAGGGGGACACTCCGTGTGACGTGAGCCACCGATGCAGGATAAATGACTGCACATCCACAGGAAGCTCCTGCCACGGTGAACGCAACAACTCATCTTTGTCTACCACCTGACTCATGACAACATCTGCAAGCGCACTTGCAGTTTGGGAAACAGACTCCAATCCAATCACATGCTTTCGCCACCCTGGAAACATGGAGTCCATGGAAGGAATCCAAGAGTGCCGAAGAACATTGCGAGCATACTGCTCGGTGGCGTTGGTTGAGTCTTCGCGGTATGTGATTCCGAGTTCGTCGGCAACATCAAGCAGCTGAGCTTTTGAGAGCCCCAAACAAGGACGCAGTACCTCGAGACCAAAGCCTGAAAGGGAGGTCATGGCCTGCAATCCTCTCAATGCCTCCAATCCTGCTCCACGGAATAAACGCTGAAGAATGGTCTCAAGCTGGTCATCTTGATGGTGGGCAAGCAAAACACACGCGATGTTATGTCCTCGGGCTATCTCTCCAAAGAAGGTGAATCGCACCTCTCTTGCCCACTCTTGAAGGTTCCCAGGAAAGTCATCAAATCTCTTCTCTTGGGCGTTTTGGGCTGTGCCTTGATAATTTCTGTTGGCTCGATGGATGTGAATTTGCATGCCCAGCCGTATGGCTGTTTCTTTAACGAACTGCTCATCCATGTCAGATTCCTCCCCTCTCAATCCATAATTGACATGGGCAATATGGATGTCTCCAACACCTGTCTGTTTGTGGCGCCACCTTGAGATCGCTTCAAGTAGTACCATGGAGTCGACCCCACCACTCACGCCAACAATCAAGCCATGACCCTGCCACACCGTTGGGGCATGAACTCGAAGGAGGGAGTCGATACTCGAATCAAGCACTTGAAGCGTTTTAGAACTCATGACGCTTCCAAGCTTTCAAAACAGGGTTGCAAGGCTTCTACCAAATGGCCTAACAGACGCTCACGGTTCCAAGTACATCCAGATTCGAGAGCTAAAGAGGTCGCCGGGTGACGCAAACCCTCAGGAAACTGACGCTGATTCACGTTTAGGCCTATGCCTACAACAAGGCGGTGGACAGTCGATCTCTGTCTAGACACCTCGCTAAGGATGCCACACACTTTCTTTCCATTGAGGTATAAATCATTGGGTGGTTTAAGGTCAAAAGACCCTGCCAAAAACCCACCTAAAGAAACTGCCAGTGCGCGAACAATATCCAATGTAAACTGCTCTATGGCTTGTTGAGGTGCCTTCATTGGAGATTTTGGAAGGTACAGTATGGAGAAAAGGAGATTGGCTCCCGACTCACTGATCCATAAACGACCTGCTTGCCCCTTTCCTTTTGTCTGGTAATCTGTCACAATGAGTGACAACCCTTGATTGGGAGCCTGGAGCCCCATCATGTAATCGTTGGTCGAGGGTAATTCTTGACGGTAGATGACCGGGATCGGGACCGTAGCCTTTAATTGAGATTCGTTTAAAGGTGGATAAAGGGTTGTTTTTACACTCACGTCACTATTACCCTTGACTTTTGTCCATCATCGAATCGAGAATAGCGATCGATTCTTCAACGGTTCGTGCATGGACAAGTTGGTGGGCTACTTGATTCACCGATTCCTTGGTCGACGCACACAGCGTCTGTTTAATTTTTGCAAGAGCTGATGGTTGCATACTTAGCTCACCAAATCCAAGCCCCAGGAAGGCCTGTGCATACACGGGATGTGCTGCCATTTCACCACAAACGGATAATGAAACTCCTGTGCCACTCACCTGCTCAGCCACCCAAGAGAGCGCACGCCATAATGCGGGATGAGAGGGGATAAAATGTTTGGAGACCCGGCGATTGGTCCGATCCACTGCAAGTGTATATTGAATCAGATCGTTGGTCCCAATGCTCAAAAAGGAGACATGCTCCACAAGTTCAGGCACCATCCAAACAGCCGCGGGGGTTTCGACCATCACCCCCCATTCAAACGTTGCGTCCTGCACACGATCTTTGAGACGAAATAGCTCTCCAACATCCGTCAGCATGGGAACCATCACTCTACACCTACCTGGATATTCCTTTGATACGGTCGACAGAGCTTCAAGCTGCGTCTGCAACAGAACACCCTCATCTTCCAAAAACCGCAGACCCCTCCATCCAAGGGCAGGGTTGGTCTCTTTAGGCGCGCCAGGCAACGCTTTATCAGAGCCCACATCAAAGAGACGAATCGTTACTTTGGAGGTATCCGTTGCCTCAAATACAGCTCGATAAGATTCTATCTGGGCCTCAAGAGACCTCTTGGACGGATTGATGGCAAGTGCTTCGGTGCGGTATAATCCAATCCCATCTGCTAGTTTGGCGTCGTAAGCTCCAAGTTCCTCCACAAGCTCCATATTCATACGCAGAGTAAAGTTCGTCCCACAAGAGGTTGTAGAGGCTTGAGTACGAATTTGCTCGAGGGCCTCATTAGAGACTCGATAGGCATGGAGAGCATCCTCGATGACTTTTTCGTCCTCTGGCGTTGGATCTAGAATGACGTTACCCGTAGAGCCATCCATCCAAATAACGTGCTTCTTTTGTATCGAAGTGGACGAGGAAAAGCGCAGGTTCGTCACTGTTGGGATGCCAAGTGCCTGAGCAATGATGACCGCATGAGACGTGGGGCCATTGGATTGAAGGAGAAGCCCAGAAATCATCTCTTTATAATGCAACAGTTCACCCATTGATAGCTCATCTGCATACAAAATCGACCCTTTAGGGATATCGACAAACACGTCTGACTGCTGAATCACTCGAATCCATTGGTCTCGAACCGCTGCAATGTCTGCAATCCTCTCAGATGCCCAAGGGACATTCCGACTTTTTAAAAGCTGGATCGTTTCATTAAACGCTTTGGGTACGGCTGTTGAGGCTGGCAGGCGATCGCGCCTTACAAACTTGCGAATGCGCTCCATTAAGTCTGGGTCTTGAAGCATCATCAGTTGTACCACAGCGAGTTCCTGCACGTCTGGATGGTCTTGACGCTCAACCAAATCCGTAAGGTCTTGGACTAATTGCTCATGAGCCTGGCAGATACGATCCCATTCCGCATGAGAGGTGCCTTTGGCAAGTCGCTTGTCTGGCACATCAAGAGTCGTCGATTCCAGCACAAACAAGGGGCCACGACCCACTCCTTGCGCTGCTGGAATGCCTTTAAAAAACGCCATTACGCTTCCTCTAGATAAAAGTTTCGCTCAAATTGATCCACCAGGTGATCCATCATCGCTTGCTCATCGGTCCCCTCACAGATGAGCTTGATTTCGGCACCCTCTACAGCAGCTAGCGTCATGATGCCAAGAATACTTTTTCCATTCACCTCAAATCCATAGAGCTCCAATGTCAACTCTGAGTCAAATTTTGAGGCCTCCCGAACAAGTGCTGCAGACGGTCTCGCATGAAGCCCGGCCACCAAGCCAACTGTAACCATCTTTTCAATCATGGTGGAACTTACAAAATCCCCTGAAAATGGGTATGTTCGCATCATGCGAATTCAAATGTTTTGTAAACCGTTTGAGGAGCTCTCACTGCTTGAGCTCATGAACATCTATCGCCTGCGCCAATATGTCTTTGTCGTAGAGCAAAACTCTATCTATGAGGATGTCGATGGATACGATCCAGGTTGTCACCATCTTATGGCCATGGATGGGGATGAGCTGATTGGCTATACGCGTCTATTACCCCCTGGATTAAAGACGGAACATGCTTCAATTGGTCGTGTTGTCACTAGATCTACCCATAGAGGCCGAGGTATTGGCATCGATTTGATGCATGCATCCATTGAGTGGGTGGAAGAGCTTTTTGCCCCCGAAGCGATTCAACTGCAAGCTCAATCCTATTTGGAGGAGTTTTACAACAAATTTAGGTTTGAACGTGTGGGCCCCGATTACATGTTTGAGAATATCTTACATGTAGATATGATCCGCACGCAGAACGAACAACAGCCTTAAGGGGTGATTACCCTGTCAACAACGCAGCTGCAATGAATCCGACGATGGATAATTTGAATAAAAGCCCTTTCCAGCGTTTCATTTGACGTGAGAGAACGTAGATGGCAATTGCTAAGCTTGACACTTCCTTATGATTTAATAAGCACAATCTTACGCATATCCACAAATTATCCACATCATTTTTAATGATGATGATCAGGCTACTCACGCAGTGTTATAGCGATATCTATCTGTTTTTATTGAAATAATGCCACTTATGAACGACTCATTTTTCCAAAAAAGAATATTTGGAGAGTTCGTTATCCACACAAAAATTCAATATTCTTACACAGATTTGTTACGAATGCAATGGCTTAAACAACGGGTGTAGCAAAATTTGAAAGGAGTGCAGCCATCGGTTGTTTATGATTAAAAAGTTACGTAGCTGATTAACATTCGCACAAAGGGTTGTGTATTAAACCATTCAAGTAATACAGATTGCGACATTATGAAAGCCGTTTGTGAATATTATTACCCCGATGCTGTGGCGATGTCGACGCTGCAACACAATGTTTATGATAAAATTCGCAAAGAGGGTGGTGATGGAGACCACACCATTTGGGCAACCTCTCTATGCAGTGATGAGATTACCAACAGTTTCCATTATTTCACACAAAAAATGGCAGGTCCAGGACCCTTTATTCTTGGGGGTATCACGGGATTGCCCTTTGCCGGCGTGACGGGGATGAAAGCTTTTCTAAGCCACGTCCCAACCGGTGGGAAGGCAATGATTGTCTACGGACCTCATATCGGAGTCACTCAAGAGGGTGAGTTAGGTAAGGTGCGTCGAAAAAATCGTGACGGCCATAGTACGTGCTGTGGCTCGATCACTGCCGCTCTAGACTCCATTCGCGTTCATGCATCGGGCGTGCAAGATGACCCATTGGATTATCAACAAAGTCGTGTGATTGAGCATCTAAATGCTCACAGGGAGGACATCCTTGCTGCAGATCATCCTGTGAAGGTAGCAACGGATCGTGCCTTTGAGGCTATCGAACAAAAACTGGAACGGATTCTTGACCAAGCACTCCCTGACTTTGCTGGGATTCAAGTCGTCTTGGTGGGAGGAATCGAAATCAATACAGATTGGGATCAGGAGGATTACTTTGATCTAAGGACCTATCGGTGGATAGAGTCCTAGGGCTATTAGGCCTAGCTTGCATAGAACTTCGTGAAGAGAGAGCCTCTTGCCGTGCCAATAGGAAGCCAACTCTGGTTAATTCGTGAAAATATAGTTAAGAGATTAATTCTAGTAAGTCACTATATGATTGATTCTTTAATTCAATCAAATTCTCTTTGTTATCATACCAATTTTCAGGAGTTTGCAAGGCATTATTTATAAGAAGTAACAATGAATTGTCGTTCGTCCTCTTAAGAAACATTTTGGTCCCACAATATTCGTAGTAATATTTCTGACTCCTGACGTTTTCAATGAATGTGACTTCATCTAATAACTCCTGTTCACTCAAATTAATATCATCTCGGAACCCAATCTCATCTTTATAGTAATAGACACACACGCTCAATTCTTCGCCTTTCTTCATTTTTTCTATTTTTTCAAAGGCTTTGGAGTTTAAAAATAGTGTCTGATAGATTTCTGAATTATCATTTCTTCTGGAGTTAAGGATATAGTATATCTCATCCTTATAAGTAGATTTAGAGATGCTAAATTTATTGGATGTAAATATATTAGTAGACGGTGAGGAAGCTTCAACCTCTATTTCTTTCACATTTAGAATTATGGGGTGATTATTCAAGCCTAAATTGAATATTATAGTGATGATTAGAATAATGTATGTCATAAGTATTATAAATTTATGTTATCACCTA
>DDIC01000045.1 GCA_002338335.1 Bacteroidetes bacterium UBA1860 | reverse complement strand
CAATTCAAAAATTAACCAATAGGTCGATTCATTGCTTACCCGTTCTCTTTCATAGCGTTTCACTTCGGACCAAATGCGTCGCGGACTTATACATCCATTCGCTAGCCAAGGGGAGAATTTTGAGGAATAATTTGCCCCTAGAAGACCGTTTCGGGTGTTTTTGTACACTTTTAGATGATCGCGCTGCCAAAAATATTCGTCCAATCGAGCACGTCCAGCGGATTCACCCCCTTTGAATGGAAGCACAGATCGTGTATCTCTTGTCCAATCTCCCGCTTGAGTAGAAAGCTGAGATGTTTCCAGCACTTCTTGCCAAGGCGTATTCACGACATGAGTTGACCAAGAAATCTTTGAGGGTGCTGAAACTGGTTCACGAACATCGACCTCTTTTTCAACCTTTTTTCGAAAGGGTGTAAAGACCTTGGGAAGATCATCTATCTCAAAGGGTAAGTCATCTGTGTGGAGGAGCGTATGTCCCTCAACCCATTGAATTGCACAACTTGAGGGCACAGCCGACTCGATGTTCACTTCGGTGTCTGCTTCCTCTGTGCCAGGATATGTCATCGCCACAAGACTGTGAATACCAAACTCATCCACAGCATCCGCAAGCACCGATTCAGGAAGACCCTCTCGTACAATCAATGAACCCCCTGTTTTCTCTATTGAGTTTGCTAAATCCTCGATGGATTCCTTCCAAAATCTAGCTCGATAACGACCCATTTTGGGGAGTCCCAAGCGTGTATGTTCAAACCACGAGGGGTCCAAAATGACCATCGGGACAATAGGTTGCCCCATTTTGATAGCTCTCAACAGGGCTGGGTGATCATCCAGTCGAAAATCTTGCCGAAACCATAATAGTGTTTGATTCATTGTTGTCTGTGTAACTTGTTGAAGCTTGAACGAGCACATCAAATGTTTCGTTTCAGTCTGTATAATTCCATCTTATTCACGTTTTTGACCTATGTCCCACTGGACTCTCAAATCTATCCCTCCTCATGATTGGTCCTTATGCCTCGATATGCAGGTCTACTTTGATTACGAACATGATCCTGAAGAGATCTTTGAGCGAGGCTTCCATCGCCCAATTCGAGCCGGGGAAAAGGACATTGTCGTAACCATTCAGTTTAATGGGGATGCTGAAGCACCGGAGTTTGCCATTCAAACAGAGGAGGATCTCTCCAAAGATGAGATGGATGATGCAAACCGATCCTTATCAAGAATCTTGGGTACAGATCTAGACCTTCGTCCTCTTTACGATCAGGCGGGTAATGACCCACTGTTGGGGCCGTTATTGAGCACATTGTACGGACTCAAGCGAATGTCGAGAGCCACCCTTTTTGAAGACACGGTGAACCGGATTGTCGAAATGCAGATGTCGCATAAGCCAACGGCCAAAAAGATGATGTATCGAATTCGGGAAAACTACGGTCAGTTGATTCCATTTGAAGGGAAAACATTGGCGACCTGGCCCACTCCAGCGCAACTCAAGGGGGCCGATCCAGAAGCGATTCGTGGCATGGGGCCCACAAGACGAAAAGGGGAATATATCTCTGATTTTGCAGCCCGACTCGATCAAGGTGAGATCGATTTGGAGTGGATGGACCGCACTGCTACGGCAAAAGAGTTTTTGGAGGCTATTTCAGATGTTCGGGGTATTGGACCAACTGCTGCCCAAGATTTAATGCTCTATCGTCCAACCACACAAGCCTATTTCCCATCCTCCAAAATCAAAGGCGAAGAAAAGGGATTGCGAAAATGGATTATTCTGAGCTACGGTGGAGATCCCTTTCGGACTTCAGAGGCAGAGTTTGAGCGGATGATTAAACCTTGGAAGGGGTGTGAGGCCTCCGCCATTGAGTTCTTTCATCTCAATTGGGTCATGGAGTATAAGCGACGCAAAGCAGAGCGTAAACGGAACAAGAAGTCTCGCTAAAGGAATCAGCAACAGCCCAAAAGACATAAAAAACCCCACACCGGCAATCCAGCGTGGGGTTAAGATTAATGGAGGGGTGGATTAGAAATCCATTCCACCCATTCCGCCCATGCCATCCATACCTGCTGGTGGCATTGCAGGGCCAGCATCTTTGTCTTCTGGCTTCTCAACAACCACAGCTTCGGTTGTTAGGAGCAGACCCGCAACAGACGCTGCATTTTCAAGTGCGGAGCGTGTCACCTTGGTAGGATCAATCACACCTGCTTTTAGAAGATCCTCATAGACCTCAGTGCGCGCATTGTATCCATGAGCCCCTTTACCTTCAAGGACTTTTTGGACGACAATCGACCCTTCTACACCTGCGTTGGCCGCAATGGTGCGAAGAGGCGCTTGAAGCGCACGGCGAATAATGTCGAATCCAACTTCTTGGTCGCTATTTTCACCTTTGAGGCCTTCCGTACCTTTGAGTGCACGAAGTAGCGCAACTCCACCACCTGGGACAATTCCTTCCTCAACGGCAGCGCGAGTAGCATGAAGTGCATCTTCCACGCGGGCTTTCTTCTCTTTCATCTCTACTTCAGAAGCAGCACCGATGTATAGAACAGCCACGCCACCTGCCAATTTCGCAAGTCGCTCTTGTAGCTTCTCACGATCGTAGTCTGAGGTTGTATTCTCAATTTGAGAGCGGATTTGGTTAACACGAGCTTTGATATCCTCGTCTTTGCCTTTTCCACCAACAACTGTTGTGTTGTCTTTGTCGATCGTCACACGGTCTGCTTGACCAAGGAAATCAAGTGTAGCATTCTCAAGCTTGTAGCCACGCTCTTCACTGATGACCGTACCGCCTGTAAGAATAGCGATATCCTCAAGCATGGCTTTACGACGATCACCAAATCCAGGAGCTTTCACCGCTGCAATCTTTAGCGAACCACGCAGTTTGTTGACAACGAGTGTGGCAAGTGCTTCACCTTCCACATCTTCGGCAATGATCAACAAAGGCTTACCAGACTGCATTACCTTCTCAAGAATCGGAAGAAGATCCTTCATATTTGAGATCTTCTTGTCGAAGATTAGAATGTATGGAGCTTCAAACTCTGTGGTCATGCTATCAGAGTTGGTTACGAAGTAAGGGGAAAGGTATCCACGATCGAACTGCATCCCTTCGACAGTCTCGAGGTACGTTTCGGTTCCTTTGGCTTCTTCAACCGTGATCACACCATCTTTTCCTACTTTCTCCATCGCATCCGCGATAAGATTTCCAATCGTGTCATCATTATTAGCTGAGATGGTACCGACTTGTGCAATCTCTTCACGTCCAGAGATCTCTTTGCTCATGGAGCGGAGTTCTGCTATGACACCTACAACGGCTTTATCAATCCCACGCTTCAGGTCCATTGGGTTTGCACCCGCTGTGACATTCTTCAATCCTTGTTGGATGATTGATTGTGCAAGTACAGTCGCCGTTGTTGTCCCGTCTCCAGCATTATCGCTGGTGCGAGAAGCAACTTCTTTGACCATTTGCGCGCCAAGATTCTCAACTTTATCAGAGAGTTCGATCTCTTTTGCTACGGATACACCATCCTTGGTGACGTTGGGTGATCCAAATGATTTTTCAATCACGACATTACGTCCACGAGGGCCCAATGTGACTTTAACTGCATTCGCGAGTTTGTCCACCCCACGTTTCAGTGCGTCGCGTGCTTCTAAATCGTAGTGAATATTTTTTGCTGCCATGTTACTGTCCTTTTTAATGTTTTAGATAGATTCCAATGAGTGGTATTAAGCAAGAACTCCAAGAATATCAGACTCACGCATGATGAGGAGATCCTCTCCGTCAACTGTGACTTCTGTTCCAGAATATTTGCCGTAAAGTACTTTGTCACCATCCTTGACGGTCATGTCAATTTTGGTGCCGTTTTCAACTTTTCCAGGTCCAGCAGCGACGATAGTCCCACGCTGTGGTTTTTCCTTAGCTGTATCTGGGATAATGATTCCAGAGCTTGTAGTCTCTTCAGCTGCATCTGGGCGAACCAAGACGCGATCAGCAAGAGGTTTGATAGAAGACATAATATTACTCCTTACGAATTATGATTTAATGTGTTTTGAATCGGTTCCAAAACGTTGACATCTCCGGAGAGGTTCCACTGCATCTCAGCCGGAACGTCACGCTTGTCCATACACTACAAAAGCAACTTCCGTACCAAAGGCATGTACCGAGGAATTTCGACCCATAAACTGTGCCTTGTTGTCAGAGTGTCAGGATTGCCACACACATTATCCCTCTTTTTTCTGCACCCATTCTGACAAACTTGCATAATCTGCCGGCGTCCATTGCTCAGGACGCTGGTCAAAGGAAATTCCCAACTGTTGGGTCACTGCATCACGCGCCTCAGCATCCAGCACACTAGATAATGCATTGGAAAGCTTTTTGCGCCTCTGCTGAAAGGCTGTTCTGACAATTTTTTTAAGGGTCTCGTCCTCAAATGGCAAGGGTGGTTTATCAAAGGCTAATTGGATCACAGAGCTCTCAACTTTGGGGGGTGGGTCAAAGGCAGTAGCTGGCACGTCCAAGAGATGTTTTACCGATGCCATTAACTGACATTGGACACTTAGAATGCCGTAGGTTTTGGACCCAGAAGGAGCTATGATTCGGTCTGCGACTTCCTTTTGGATCATCAATGTAGCTCGTTCTATGGAGGTGCGACGCTCCAAGATGGCAAATAGGATGGGGCTGGTGATGTAATAAGGTAGATTACCCACCAATTCTAGCGTCGACTCAGGAGCCACGTCGTTTGCCCACTGCTGTTCCTTGAGCCACCAATCGGGCGATAATACGTCATGTTCAAGCAGTTGAATGGGCCCTATAGCTTGAGGAATCACCTCCCTTTGAAGAATCTCTACCATTCTAGGGTCAATTTCGAGCAAGGTGGTGGGCCAGCCCAACGCTACGAGGGGCTTACTAAGCACTCCCTTGCCAGGACCAATTTCGATGAGCCGCCTTGTGGGCTCACTGTTGAGCGAACCGGCGTCCACACTCTGACTCCGCACCGATACAGCCTCTACTATTTGATCGACTACATAGAGATCCGTCAAAAAGTGTTGTCCAAGACTTTTTTTGGCTTTGGGATGAGCCTGTGATGGGGTCATATGCGTTATTTGGGTGATGTTGGGCGTGTACAGCTTCTATACTAGACCCAACCCAGTGGAATTGGAAACGCTTTGGCGTAGTTTCATTAGAATGAAGACTCTAAATTAGTAAAAAAGAACACCCTATCCGTTTGGAATGACGTCGCGCGAGCACGCTGAATCAAATTATCGACGAATCAGCCTTATCAATTGGTTCATTGCTGTACCTTTGTTGATCCTCTTTGGATGGCCCTATGCCTACCTTGTTACGTTCGTGGGTTTGCCACGATGGTTCGCCTATGGTGGTGGATTTGTGTTTGCTCTCCCTATGATCATGACACTTATTCATGGCCATGTGACCATGGCTTTGGGGTACGCTCAGCGTGATTACTATTATAAATGGTTACTCAAAAATCGACGAACACATGGGCTATTTTTTCATCCAGCCTTTGTGAGTACTAGGTTTCGGTTGGGTTTAATCTATGCTAGTGGAGCGCTGTTGGTAGGGGGCTGGATTGTGAAAAAAGGGTTCATTGGATGAGTCTTTCTGATCCCCAATCCGTTCAGGGTGTAACACGGTTTATGCAGTGGTTTGAGGGCAAAGGTTGGGCTCCTTTTGCCTTCCAACTCGAGGCTTGGGACGCACAGCAAAAAGGCTTGGATGGGTTTCTGACGGCTCCCACGGGGAGTGGAAAAACCCTTGCGATGCTTGGGGGGCTGTTTTTGACACAATTGGAACGCCAATCATCAGGCCAACCCACTGAAAAAGGGCCTCTCTTGCTTTGGATTACCCCCTTGCGAGCACTAGCCAAAGATTTAGAGGTGTCGATGCAAGAGATGATTGATCAGCTTGGTCTACCCTTGACCGTGGGACGGCGCACTGGGGATGTCTCATCGAATGAAAAGGCAAAGCAGCGTCAAAATATGCCCTCGATCTTGATCACGACGCCTGAGAGTATGCATATCCTTTTTGCATCTGCACGGTCAGTAGATGGGTTGAAGCATGTAAAACAAGTCGTGGTTGATGAGTGGCATGAGTTTATGGGCTCCAAGCGAGGCACCCAGTGTGAGTTACTATTGTCACGACTTCGTGCCTTACAACCGGCGTTAATGTGCTGGGGCGTCTCGGCGACCATAGGGAATGTGGAGGAGGCTAAGCAAGTCCTTTTTGGAACAGAAACACGTGCATCTCACGCGGTTCACATTACTGGAGATCATCCCAAAGAGATCGACATGATCTCGATTGTTCCTGAATCCATCGAAGAACTCCCTTGGTCAGGTCATTTGGGTTTGTCGATGATAGAGCAAGTCCTCCCCTACCTTGAGCCACCGGGATCTGTGCTCCTGTTTACCAATACACGTGCTCAAGCTGAATTATGGTTTCGAGGATTGCTTGAGGCAAAACCTGACCTCGCTGGAGATATTGCCCTTCACCATGGTTCGTTGACCCAGCAGATTCGACTTTGGGTGGAGGGTGCGATCAAAGAAGGGGTTATTCGAATTGTGGTTTGTACCTCAAGCCTTGACCTTGGGGTTGATTTTTCGCCAGTTGATCGTGTCATCCAAGTGGGAAGTCCAAAAGGAATTGCACGATTTATGCAGCGAGCGGGTCGAAGCGGTCATGCCCCTGGGAAAAAAAGCACAATCATTTTTGTCCCAACACATGCATTAGAGCTGATTGAAGCCAGTGCCCTACGAGAATCCATCTCAAACCCAGCACTTGAGGACCGCATCCCTCCTTTTGCCCCCATGGACGTGCTGTCACAATATGCCGTTACACGTGCCGTTGGTGGGGGTTTTGATCCCGATGCGCTTTATCAGGAAATCGTCTCAACCTGGTCCTATCAATCCTTGACTCGCGACCAATGGAATCGAGTCATTCATCATTTGGTACATGGTGGGGATGCACTCCAAAAATACCCGGAGTTCCAAAAGCTTGTCGTTGATGGCGATGGTGTTTTGAAGCCAGCCAATCGTCGTGTTTCAACTCGTCATAGACTCTCCATTGGCACCATATCGTCTGATGCGATGCTTCGTGTGCGCTATCTCACGGGTGGACAGCTAGGGACGGTAGAAGAGTGGTTCATCGCCAAACTCGAGCCTGGAGATTGTTTTTGGTTTGCTGGGCGTAATCTTGAATTGGTGCGGGTAAAGCAGATGACCGTATATGTCCGACGTGCCAAAGGGGCGTCAAAATCGATTCCTGCGTGGCTTGGAGGTCGGATGTCACTAAGTTCGAATCTCTCAGCAGGTCTTCAGCGCTCGCTTGATGCCATGGAACGTGGGCAGTACGACACACCAGAGACCCGCGCCATCCAACCCTTAATGGAGCTTCAAGCGGAACGGTCAGCCTTCCCAAGCCATGAGCGTTTCCTCGTTGAACTTTCCACCTCTAAAGAGGGATACCATGCCTTCTTTTTCCCCTTTGAAGGGCGCGCCGTACACGAGGGTCTAAGCACTATGGTTGCAACACGGATTGCGGACCAGCAACCCATCACCTTTACCCTTGCCATGAATGATTATGGCTTTGAGCTACTTACCGATCAGCCCCTGCCATGGAGCGAGTCTTGGATTCGCGATTTGTTCTCACCCAAGGCTTTGGTCAAAGATTTACAACGAAGTGTGAACACCTCAGAGCTAGCAAAGCGCCATTTTCGGTATATCGCAAGAATCAGTGGGATGATTTTTCAAGGATATCCAGGCAAAGCGACATCGACAAAACACCTTCAGGTCTCAAGTGGGCTTCTCTATGACGTTTTGTCAGAATATGAGCCTGATCATCTTCTATTACAGCAAGCTCAAGATGAGGTATTGCAAACACAGCTAGAGGAACAACGAATTCGTAAGGTACTCCATCGGATTCAGTCTCAACCGATTCACATTGTAGAGACGCCACGCTTTTCCCCTTTTGCTTTTCCTATCTTTGTAGATCGATTGCGTGGGAAGGTCTCTTCGGAAACCTTGGTCCAACGCATTCAAAAAATGCAGGACCAAGCCAAGCATGACCTCCAACGACATCAAAAGAATCATACATGATCAAACCCTCTGGCTTCTCCCCGAAAAGGCTGTGTTTTGGGAGGATGAAGGAGTCTTGCTGGTAGCCGATCTCCACTTTGGTAAGGTGGGGCACTTTCAGCGACAAGGCATAGCGGTCCCAAGAGGATCGCAACAAAAGACATTAGACCGGCTGGATCGTGTGATACACCGCACCGAAGCTCAAGCGATTTGGTTTCTTGGCGATCTCTTTCATAGCCAACCAAATGACGAATGGTTCGAATTTCAAGAATGGTTGGCCAACCATGACACCCTTTCCTGCACGTTGATTCAGGGTAATCACGACATTGCCAAACCCTCTCAATACACGGCAATCGGTCTCGATGTTCAGCCTGAGCTATCTCACCATGGCCTTCTTTTTGCGCATGAGCCTGCTCACCATTTTCCAAAAGCGACAACAGCTCCAGATGATCAGGGATCCAGTACTGACTTTCGCCTGTGTGGTCACCTCCATCCCGGTGTCAAAATTCGGTCCACAGGCAGACAAACCCTCACATTACCCTGTTTTTTTGAATCAACGGACCATTTGATGCTTCCGGCCTTTGGAGAATTTACGGGGCTTCACTGCCTTAGCGTACCAAACGATTGTGAAGCGTACATCGTTACCGAAGAACGACTGACTCCTTACTCAAGCCTACCCCCTCAATCGACGACCAATTATCGATAAAAATATGAACCGATCTACTCTGTTTAGCTTCCCTCAACTCCCTCGTCAGGTATGGCTTCCCCTTCTTGGACTCTTTGGATGGTTGGTCCTCGGATCCCCACTGGCGCACGCTCAGGATGTTGTCGTCACACCAATGGATCAGCATGTCGAATCGATGCGCTTCGGTATGAAACTACTTGGGGGATGGGCCTTGGCAAATATTGTCACAGGGTCCTTAGGACGTAGTCAAACGACAGGATCCACACGATATTTTCATGAGATGAATGCGGGGTGGAATGCTGTGAATCTTACTATCGCATCGGTCGCTCTTCTGACCCTTCCAGATGTGAGTTCATGGACCTTAGAACAAGGGTACCAAGAGGCTGCAAGACTCGACAAAATTCTACTATTTAATGCTGGATTAGACCTTGGGTATATGGCTCTAGGGTACGCCATAATAGAACGAGGAAAACGGGTCGATTCCTCGCGTCTGCAAGGCTATGGACAATCCTTGCTTGTGCAAGGAGCTTTCCTTTTTGTTTTTGATTTAGCCTTTGCCTATTTCCATGTCGATATTACCGAAGCCATCCGTGTCCAAACCATGGCGGGTGGAGCTGGACTCACCTTTTCGATGAGCTTGTAGCGTCTTACCCAGCTAGAGCGATATCCAGAAACATCATCACAGTAAAGCCAAGCATAGTCCCAAGGGTTGCTAAATCGGTATTTCCGTGATTTTGGGATTCAGGAATGAGCTCTTCAATCACAACATACATCATAGCGCCAGCAGCAAAAGCCAATGCGTAGGGGAGCAATGGGGCTACCAACAGCACTGCAGCAGCACCCACAACCGCTGAAATCGGCTCTACAGCACCCGATAATTGTCCATAATAAAAGCTTTTGGAGGACTTCATTCCGTCCCGGCGAAGGGGTGCGGAAATGGCTAACCCTTCTGGGAAGTTCTGGATGCCAATCCCAATGGCCAAGGCGATAGCTCCTGCGATAGTAGCTGTTCCCGTTGGATCTATCCCCGAAGCGGCAGCCCCAAAAAGTACCCCCACTGCAAGCCCCTCGGGGATATTGTGCAATGTCATGGCCAACATGAGTAAGGTAGATCGGCGCCACGAAGTTGGAACACCCTCTGCTTCATCGATTGACAAAGAAGGGTGAAGGTGGGGTAGATAGGCATCGGCTATACGCAAAGCAATCCCACCGGAAAGAAACCCCACGACAGCAGGAATGAGCGGATTCATTCCCAGGGACTCGGCCATCTCCATTCCTGGAATCAAAAGAGACCAGACACTGGCTGCAATCATCACTCCTGCTGCAAATCCCATTAACGAATCGAGCACTTTAAGACTTACGTTTCGCGTAATAAAAACAATGGCAGCACCTAAGGCGGTCATCGTCCATGTGAAAAGCCCGGCTAGCAACGCTTGAATCACTGGGTGGAGATCGTAAAACCAACCATCCAAAAAAGGTAGATTGAGGGCAAGTATAGAAGTAGTCATCGAGTTTTTTACAACATGAAGAATTTTTAACCTTGGCTAAATATCTACAACTTTGGGTTGATGCGCAAGGGGATCGTTTCGATTTCTTTTGGGATGACGCTCCAATTTCTAGTAAATCGCAGGAACTCTGAAAACGAAAAAACTGTATCTTAGGTACTGTGTAAAACAGAACATTAATAATACTCTCGTTCTACTGCCTAAATCCTAGTTTTTACAAGAGCTACCATGCCCATGATCCCTCCCAAGGACTCGTTTGAGCAACGTCACAATGGCACTCATCAAGATCAACTTCATTCCCTTCTCAAACGAGTACATTCGCCCTCTCTCGATGAGCTGATCGATGAAATCATTCCGCAAGGAATTCGTCTCAAGCAGGGTTTGAATTTGCCCCACGCGGTCTCTGAACAGGACTATCTACAAGAAATCGAGCAAATTGCTTCAAAGAACGTGGTGTTTGACTCGTTCATTGGGATGGGCTACACGGACACCATCATGCCAAGCGTGATTTTGAGAAATATTCTTGAAAATCCAGGGTGGTATACCGCTTATACACCTTATCAAGCTGAGATCGCCCAAGGTCGAATGGAGGCGCTCATTAATTTTCAGACCATGATCACAGATTTGACCGGCATGGAATTGGCAAACGCCTCACTCCTTGATGAGGCAACTGCGGCAGCTGAAGGGGTTACCATGCTTTATGACACTCGCCCGCGCTCCAAAAAAGACGCGCTGACCTGTCTCGTCTCCTCGCAATGCCACCCCCAGGTACACGCTCTGCTTCAAACACGGACACAACCTCTAGGGATTAAATTGCTTATTCAGGATCCAACAGAATTTGATGTCACAAATCCAGATGTGTTTGCAATGGTATTAGCATACCCAGATTCAGATGGTCAAGTTCGACCCTTGCGCCCAATGATTGAGGCGGGTCACGAGCACGACGTCAAGTCCGTCGTCACTGCGGATTTGCTTAGTCTTGTGATGCTGACACCTCCAGGGGAACAAGGTGCCGATGTCGTTGTAGGTTCTGCTCAACGTTTTGGTGTCCCTATGGGATATGGGGGTCCGCATGCAGCCTATTTTGCGACCCGTACAGAATACCAGCGAAAAATTCCTGGACGGATTATTGGTGCGACCAAAGATGCTGACGGGAATCCTGCCTACCGTATGGCGTTGCAAACCCGAGAGCAACACATTAGACGGGAAAAAGCGACCTCCAATATCTGCACAGCTCAGGTACTCCTTGCTGTAATTTCTGGTTTTTATGGGGTTTGGCATGGACCTGAAGGGTTAAAACGGATTGCCTCAAGAGTTCACGGACTCACCTCTGCCCTGGCTTATGGGCTTAAGCAAGGCGGGTGCTCAATACGTCACGAGACGTTTTTCGATACACTCCGAGTGGAGGCGACGCCCGACCAAGCGAATCAAGTCCGTGAGGCCGCCGAAGCTGCACGGTTCAACCTACGCTATTATGACAATGGAGACATTGGTCTCACCTTTGATGAAGCCAAAGACGAATCTCATGTAGAGGCACTATGGGCACTCTTTCATGAGGCGGGGCTTCTCTCCTCAATCCCAGTGTTTGAATCAGTCTCCGCAACATGGCCAGAAGAGCTTCAGAGAACGAGTTTCTTCATGGACCACGAGGTGTTTCATCAATACCATACAGAACATGAAATGCTTAGGTACATGAAGCGCCTTGAAAACAAGGATCTTAGTTTAACCCACTCGATGATCTCCCTAGGTTCGTGCACGATGAAGCTTAATGCCACTACAGAGATGATTCCTGTGACGTGGAAGGAGTTTGGGGGGATTCATCCATTTGCACCAAGTTCACAAACTGAAGGGTATGCTCAGTTGTTTGACGAGCTGTCCCAGTGGTTGGAAGAGATTACAGGATTTGAGTCCGTCTCCTTACAGCCAAATTCAGGGGCACAGGGAGAATACACGGGGCTTATGGTCATCCGTGAATACCATCGACAACGTGGGGATCATCATCGTAATGTAGCCATCATTCCATCATCAGCACATGGTACAAATCCCGCAAGTGCGGTGATGGCGGGTATGCAAGTGGTGGTTACGCAGTGCGACGACCAGGGAAATATTGATTTTGAGGACCTGAAAAAACGCGTAGAGGAACATTCCGACAACTTATCGGCACTCATGGTGACCTACCCATCGACTCATGGAGTGTTTGAAGAGCATATTCGAGAAATTTGTGCGTTAATTCATGAGCATGGTGGTAAAGTGTACATGGATGGAGCCAATATGAATGCGCAGGTTGGGCTCACCAGCCCCGCTGCCATTGGTGCAGATGTATGCCATTTGAACTTGCACAAAACCTTTTGCATCCCACACGGTGGTGGTGGGCCTGGAATGGGACCTATCGGTGTCACAAAGGATCTGGCACCCTATCTGCCTGGACACCCATTAACCAAAACGGGAGGAGAGTTGGGGATTTCACCCGTCTCTGCTGCTCCTTGGGGAAGTGCCTCAATTTTGACGATTTCTCATGCCTACATTCGCATGATGGGGCCAGATGGACTCACACAAGCAACTAAATTGGCGATTCTAAATGCTAACTACATGATGGAGCGACTCAAGGACCATTATCCTGTATTGTACAGAGGAAAAACGGGCCGTTCTGCACATGAATTCATTCTTGATATACGTGGATTCAAAGCTTCTGCAGGCATTGAAGCCACTGATATTGCCAAACGATTGATGGATTATGGATTCCACGCCCCTACCATGAGCTTTCCAGTAGCTGGCACGCTCATGATTGAGCCAACGGAGAGTGAGTCAAAGGTGGAACTCGATCGGTTTTGTGATGCGATGATTTCGATTCGTGAGGAGATACGTGCAATCGAAAACGGAACTGCTGATGCCGAAGATAATGTATTAAAGCACGCCCCTCATACCCAAGAAATGGTGATTTCCGATCAATGGACACGACCCTACAGTAGAAAAGAAGCAGTGTTTCCTATGGAGGGACAAGCTACGTCTAAGTTCTGGCCTTCGGTTCGACGAGTCGATGATGCGTATGGAGATCGGAACCTAATGTGTACCTGCTTACCCATGTCTGCCTACGAAGAGGCATAAAAAAAGGCCATATGGAAACCATATAGCCTTTTAAAATAACCTTAGAAAAACAGCTTAGCCAGCGTTTTTCTTCTCTTGAATCTCTTTACGAATCACTTGAGAAAGATTTTTCAAGTCTTGGAGATGTTTACGAGCACGTGTGCCGGCAGCTTTATTCCCCTTGTTGTAGAACTTGTCCATATCATCTTCAAGATGAGCCATGATAGTTTTTACTTCGTCGATTCTGGCCATGTGAGCCTCCATGTTTGGTTGTTGGTTAGCAGAATCCCATGAAAAACACAGGTTGTGAGTTGTATTCATTGTCTTGTCAAATCACTCACATTACTCAAAAATAACAGATTCGTGCATAAATGCACGTTGACGAATCAAAAAAAACGTGTTTTTGGCCTTTTTTTTAATGAAATGGGGCTATTTTTGAGTCCTTTCGGTGTGTGTTGGACGCACATCGCCTGGATTTTGTCACAAATTCACTCAATTAATGACCGGTTATGCCTCATGTAGTTCTCATTCCAGGCGATGGAATTGGCCCTGAAATCACCCAATCCATCCAACAGATCTTCAAAACGGCTCAGGCTGATATCCAATGGGTGGAATGTGCTGCAGGAGAAGGCGCGGTCGCTACCCATGGAAGTCCATTACCTGATGGGACCATCGAGGCTATTGAGCGTCATCGTGTTGCGTTAAAGGGACCCCTTACAACCCCAATTGGCGCAGGATTTCGATCCATTAACGTCGCTCTTCGTCAACATTTTGACTTATTTGCCAATATTCGACCCGCAAGAACCCTTCCAGGTATCGACACCCCTTTTCGACATGTAGGTATGGTTCTTTTCCGCGAAAATACACAAGGGTTGTATATCGGACGAGAAACGTGGGTCCAAGAAGGGATAGAAGCGGAAAGTGTTGCCGTCGTCTCTCGAAAGGCAAGTGAGAGAATCATCAAAGCTGCTTTTGAATATGCTGTGCAGCATGGGCGAAAAAAAGTGAGCCTCATCCATAAGGCTAATATCCTAAAATTCACGACCGGGTTATTTCTCGAGGTAGGAAAAGAGATCGCAATGGAGTATCCAGCAATTCAGTTTGAAGATCTGATCATCGATAATATGGCCATGCAAATGGTCATGCGACCCGAGCAATTTGATGTGATTGTCACAACCAATATGTTTGGGGATATCCTTTCTGACCTGGCCTCAGGATTGGTTGGAGGGCTTGGTGTCACCGGTGCAGGTAATTTGGGTGAAAATGCAGCCATATTTGAAGCCGTCCACGGCTCAGCGCCCGATATTGCTGGAAAGGGACTGGCCAATCCTCTGGCCTTTTTGTTCTCAGCGGTGATGATGCTTGAACACCTTGAGCAAACCAAAACAGCGGAGCGTATTCGAGCTGCAATCTACACCGTTCTGCAAGAGCACAAAGACGAGTGTACAGCCGATATTGGGGGACAGGGTAATACATTGAGTTTTACTGAGGCCATTTGCAACGTTCTATCTCCTTGACGTAGATTACCCCTAGATTCTAGACACAACACCAGCCTACTTTTATGTCTGTCACTCTTGAAGATGTTCATTATATCGCCAAACTTGCACGACTTGAGCTTACGGAACAAGAAGCGACACAAGCCCAAAAGGATCTTAACAAGATTTTGTCCTACATGGACGAGCTCAATCAAATTGACACCTCCAATGTCGAACCCTTAGAGCATGTATTCGATTTTGAAACGAGGCTGCGTCCTGATGTCCCAGAGCCCCCCGTTCCACACGATGATGCACTTCGTAATGCACCCGATGCGGATTCAGATTATTTCCGGGTTCCAAAAGTGATTGAGTAAGCCATTGGGCATTCTCTTCCGACAAGCGCTCAAAAATACCATCCTAAGCTATGCTGGCATTGGATTGGGTGTGATTACCACACTTTTTCTGTACCCCAGAATTCTTGCTCCAGAGGAGTTTGGACTGATCAAACTCTTTACGTCCTTCACTATGATTGGAGCCCATCTAGGATCTCTTGGCTTTCGGGGGGCGATTCTGAGATTTATGCCTGCTGTGGAGGACTTTCCCTCAAGACGGTCTCGGTTTATTAAACTCTCCTTTGCTGTCCCTCTGGCTGGGTTTGGGCTTTATGTTGGACTGTTTTTTGCTTTAGAACCCTTCATTACGGGGTATTACGCTAAAGAATCGGCCCTCTTTTTGGATTATAAGCGGTGGACCTTACCGATGACACTGTTCATTATTTATTATGAAATCCTCAACAGTTTCCTTCGATCCATGAAGGATTCTGTTTCTGGGCTGGTTTCCTCCGAAATCATTCTTCGAGGCCTTCTTATCGCTTTGCTGTTGGTAATGTGGCAGCAATGGCTCACATTCCCTCAATTTGTGATCCTATTTGTCTCGATTTATGGCGTTTCTTCCATCTACATGCTTTGGAAAGTGATCTCATATGGCCTGTTTCGACCCTTGGAACGCGATGGCAAGCCTGTACCATCAGATAGCCCAAAACCCTTTTCTCGTGGCTTCAAAAAGCTACTCGTGAAGTATTCGGGCTTTACCCTTTTTGGTGGATTTGCGGGCTTAGTTGTGATGAACATTGACATCTTAATGATTGGCTCTCTTCTAGGGCTTCGCGAAACCGCCATCTATGCAATGTCTTATTACATGGTCTCTGTCATGACAGTGCCCCTGCGTTCACTTGAGCGAATTGGCACACCACTTATTGCAGATGCCATGCAAAAAAATGACCTGTCAACCGTTCAGCAGATCTATCAGAAGACCTCTATGAATGGCATTATGATGGGGTTCTTCATTACGATGGTGATTTGGGTAAACCTAGAGTTTGTGTTTTCGTTACTACCGGAAGCCTATCGAGCGAGTCGTTGGATTTTCTTTTGGTTAGCCATAGGAAGGCTCATTGATACGTTTGCGGGGCTCAACGGCTCTATTTTGGTTCACTCAAAATATTTTACCATCGATCTTTGGACCATTCTTGCACTCATGGGGATCTCATTGGGGCTTAATGCTACCTTTATTCCTCTATTTGGTCTTCAGGGTGCTGCCTTGGCAACCACATGCTCTTTGGTTCTCTATAATGGTGTAAAACTTATCGTCGTATGGCATGGGCTTGGGTTACACCCATTCACAAGAGCAGTGTTTGGGTATGGATTGATGCTCCTCCCCTTCGCGGGGCTCATGTATGTTGTTCCAAAGTTTTCTGCGAACCTTTTATCATTCGGGGAGTGGGCAGCTCCCTATCCATGGATAGAGCTTGCACTGGAAGGGGTAATCGTCACACTCCCCCTTGTGGCGCTTTACGGATTGGGTTTGGTTATCTTACCCATATCCAAAGATGCGAAAAGAGGAATTCGTACTATTTTGGCCAAGATAGTCCCTCGCTTTGCATCGGATTCAGATCGTAAAGGCTCATAAATTACACCCAAGCACCTAGAGGAGACTTCTAACGCTCCAGGAATCAAGATTATGAACGACCATCCTTCAACGAATCACACCCAAAGGCCCATCGGTGTTTTTGACTCAGGTGTGGGGGGCTTGACCGTTGCCAAGGCAATTCACCGGGCATTGCCTCAAGAAAGAATCCTCTACCTAGGAGATACGGCTCGGGTGCCTTATGGAAGTAAATCGAAGGATGTGATTCAGCAGTACACGCGTGAAATTTTGGCTAAAATGGAGACAGAAGATGTTAAGGCCATTGTGGTGGCATGTAATACAGTCTCAGCGCTTGCGCATGAGGTCCTTGCAAGCCAAAAGGGGGTTGCCCCCATCATCGATGTACTGACAGCCGGTGTTGATGCAACTCTTCACCATCTTAGGTCTCAGGAGCAACATCCAATGCCCATTAATCCGTCGCCCACTAACCCAACGCACACTGTCGGAGTGTTGGGCACGACCGCAACCATTGCATCCCAAGCGTATGAACGACAACTCAAACATGCATGGCCCAATCTACGCGTGCTCAGCCAAGCGTGTCCCCTCCTTGTACCACTAGCAGAGGAGGGATGGGATGGACAAAGTGAGGTCGTTCGCTATACCTTGTCTACCTACCTTGAACCGTTGCAAAACCCTCCAATGGACGCCTTAATCCTTGGTTGTACCCATTATCCATTGTTCAAGGATGCCATTGCGTCAGAGTTAAGCTCATCTCCGTTGATCATCGATTCTGGCGAAGCTGTGGCGAGGACATTAAAGCTTGAGCTACAAAAGAATCACCTACTACATTCTCCCGACGAATCTTCTCAAAACACCTCAGATTGGCTAGAGTGTTGGGTAACAGATCGCCCAGATCATGTGCAAGGGCTAGCCGAGCGTATTTTAGGCGAGCGAATCGCGAACGTCAGACACCTTACTCTAGGATCCTAGAGAAGCGTACTTGCGACGTTGGCTAGTTGAGAGCGCTCCCCTTTTTCGAGGCCCACATGAGCATACAAATCACTATCGGCAAGTCGATCCACCAGATACGATAATCCGTTACTTTCAGCGTCTAGATACGGTGTGTCAATTTGGAAAATATCTCCTGTAAAGATGATTTTTGTTTGCTCCCCTGCCCTCGTGATAATCGTCTTGATTTCGTGGGGGGTAAGATTTTGAGCCTCATCAATAATAAAGATCACGTTGGATAAGCTTCGCCCACGGATATATGCTAGCGGAACAATGGTCAGCTTTTCCGATTGCACCATTTCATCAATTTTTTTGAACTGCTTGCTCGATTCACTGAACTGATTTTTGATAATGCTCAAATTATCCCAAAGCGGTTGCATGTAGGGATCTATTTTGGATTTTACATCGCCAGGCAAATAGCCTAAATCCCTATTGCTTAAGGGCACAATGGGGCGGGCAAGGTAAATTTGGCGATACTCACTGCGTTGCTCCAGAGCACCTGCAAGGGCCAACAACGTCTTCCCAGTCCCCGCAGCTCCGGTAATGGTTACCAAGGGTACTTTTGGGTTTAGAACTGCATGCAGTGCAAAGGTTTGCTCTGCATTACGTGGCACCACCCCATACGCAGTCATCTTGTGAAGAAGTTCAAGCGATCCTGAGTCGTGGCCATAGGTCGCCAGTGCAGAGGCAGAATTATGTTTGAGTAAGTAATAATGGTTCTTGATCGCCGGTTCGGTCAATACGGCATCGGCAGGTATTGAGCCATGTGCATACAACTCTTGGATCGGCGTAGGATCTGTGAGCTCCAGTGTGGTACGACCTCGATAGAGATGATCGATATCTTTGACTCGTACCGTTTCATAATCCTCTGCTTCAAGGTCCATTGCGCGAGCCTTAAGCCTCAGATTAATATCTTTTGAGACCAAAATAACACGTCGCCCCACCTCTGTTTCTTTCAAACGTAAAGCGGCATTCAAGATGCGATGATCATTTTTGGCCGAGCCAAACGCTTTGTTTGCGTCAAGTCCGTTGCCTCCGTCCTCTGTTACCACCTTAATTCTACCAGAGGAACGACCATTCAATGGAATCCACTCGCGCATCATTTTGTTGTCACCCGATATCTTGTCAAGGTATCGAATGAGTTCACGAGCATGGAGATTCGTCACGCTATTCCCCTTTTTGAACGTATCGAGCTCTTCAAGGACCGTAATCGGAATCGCTACATCGTGCTCTTGAAAATTCCGAACAGCTTCTGAATCATACAGAAGTACCGAGGTGTCCAGGACAAAGACCTTGGAAGTGTTTATAGCCTTTTTTGAAGGCTTGGTCGTCCTTTTAACAACAGCTTTGGTCGAGGTTGTTTTGGGGTTAGGCGTCGTGGCCTTCTTCTTTGTCTTGGTCTTGGTCGCTTGGGGTGTTGCGCTTGAGGATTTTGGGGTTGTGCTAGATCTCTTGGGTTTGTCTTTCTTGACGCTGGCTTGTTTGCCAGAGGTCGAGGTAGGCATGGAGCAACAGTTTAGTTAAGAACAATGATTATAGGATAGTAAGTGAGCAGAAGATCAACTTCAACGGGAGAACAAAAAATTTGTGTTAAGGCTTTTGGCGATAGCCATATAATGCGATCGATGTTGCAATCGCAGCATTCAAACTTTCAACGCCTGGAGTGTGTGAGGACTCCTCGGGCTTTGAACCTCGGGCTGGAGGAATGTGAATCTGTGTTTCCAGCGCTCTTCGTGTGGTATCACAGAGTCCATTGCCCTCATTGCCAATCGCAAGAATGGTGTGGGATGGCCAATCAACACTATGTAATGGGATCGCTTCTTTGGCCATATCTAGTCCACAGAGAACATGCGATTCCGGAATAGATTCTACCCACTCGTATGGGATCTGTCCAATAGAGATGACGCCTAATGCCCCTGCTAAACTTCGAACGACTTTCGAATTCCATGGATCGGCACACCCTGGAGTGCATAGTACAGCATCCACGCCAAACCAAATGGCAGACCGTAAAATCGTACCCATATTACCCGGGTCTTGAATATCGTCTAGTAACAAGACAAGACTTTGAGATTGCGCGGCCAATGACTCAAATCCACGAGCAACATCCCATTCCTCTGGGATATCGACAAGGGCGAATACCGTCTGTGGAGAGGGTGTATCACTCAGCTTTTTGCACTGTGTTGGAGTGGCCAAGAGAATCGATTCAGTAGGAACTCCCATCTCACGTAGGGAGGGAACTAGTTGTGAGGAAGGATCCTCAACTTCGTCCATAGACACAATGATATGGTGCACCGAAATCTGCCCATTTTGAAGGACCTGCGTGACAGACCTGTGACCTTCGACTAAACATTGGCCTAAGTTTTTACGAACTTTGCGTTGATGGAGCTTTGCCCAAGACGTACATTGGGATTCGGAAAGACGATGCATAACACAAAATAGGATATCCATGGATTTTTTGACTCAAATCTTTGACGGAAAGGGCCCTGCCCTAGGAACCTCAACTGGCCAATCATTTTTTGGAGAAGGAGATGCATTTGATGCGCGAAGTCCCATTGATGGCGCAGTCCTAGGGCAAGTTCGGGCTACAACACGAGAAGAGTATGAGCACGTGGTGAGCACTGCTCAGAGCGCATTTGAGTCTTGGAGAATGATGCCTGCACCTCAACGTGGCGAAATCGTCCGTCAAATTGGAGATGCCTTGCGTGAGTACAAAGAGGCTCTAGGCTTGTTGGTGAGTCAAGAGATGGGGAAAATCTATCAAGAAGGTCTTGGCGAAGTCCAAGAGATGATCGATATTTGTGATTTTGCCGTGGGGTTATCGCGACAATTGTATGGGCTAACCATGCATTCCGAGAGACCTCTTCACAGAATGTATGAGCAATGGCATCCTCTTGGAATTGTCGGCGTGATGTCTGCCTTTAACTTCCCTGTCGCGGTCTATTCTTGGAATGCAATGGTGGCAGCTGTTTGCGGTGATGTGGTGATCTGGAAGCCAAGTGAGAAAGCCCCTTTGTGTGGAATTGCCGTGCAGCAAATTATTGCAGGTGTACTCGCAGACAATGATGTTCCTGAGGGTGTTTTTAACCTCATTCAGGGCGATCGTGAGGTAGGTGAATGGTGCACACATGACACACGACTACCGTTGATATCTGCAACTGGATCCATTAGAATGGGTAAAGAAGTTGCGCAAGTGGTAGGAGCACGTCTCGGGAAGAGCTTGCTTGAACTGGGGGGAAATAATGCGGTGATTGTGAGCGATAAAGCCGATCTAGAAATGGCCATCCGTGCGATTGTTTTTGGTGCTGTGGGAACAGCAGGACAACGTTGCACCTCGACTCGTCGCCTATTTGTGCATGACGCTGTCTTTGAAGATGTCAAGCAGCGACTACTCGCCATTTATAAAAACATCACCATTGGAGACCCCACGGCAGAAGGGACCTTGGTTGGGCCATTAATTGACGATCAGGCTGTCGAGACGATGCAAGCAGCGCTCAAGGCGGTGGTTGAAGAAGGTGGAGAGGTGCTTTACGGAGGTGATGACCTTCGTGGGTCTGCCGCACCTGTTGCCGGTGGGCATTACGTCAAACCAGCGATTTGCATTGCTGAGAATCATTATGACATCGTTCAAGAAGAAACATTTGCGCCGATTTTGTATCTGATTCGTGTTTCGTCTGTAGAGGAGGCTGTAGCGTTACATAATAATGTCAAACAGGGTCTCAGCTCTTCCATCTTCACCTTGAATATGCGTGAATCTGAGCTCTTTTTATCGCATCAAGGATCTGACTGTGGGATTGCGAATGTCAATATTGGCACCAGTGGAGCAGAGATTGGTGGAGCCTTTGGAGGCGAAAAAGAGACGGGAGGTGGACGTGAGTCTGGCTCCGACGCTTGGAAGGCGTATATGCGCAGACAAACCAATACCATCAATTGGGGAGCTGAGCTTCCGCTTGCTCAAGGAATTAGCTTTGACGTGTAGCGTCCTAGGTTCACTCTAAGAGTTTTTTTACTCTGAGCTAAGCTAGTTTACAGTTTGTCTATAATGCGCCAAGATTCTGGACCCCATTCAAATAGAAGATCTAAACCACTACAATCCTCCACATATGGTTCCCAACGTTGGCGGTATCTTGGTTCAGTCCAGGTAGGTAAGGGGGTTCGGTTCGGTGGCTGTGGAGCATAGGCTGCTGTCTTAGGCTCCATCCAAACATCTACACGGAACCATGCTTCCTGAAAGACTCGGTCCTCCAGTGCTGAGGCAAGAAGCCATTTCTGTGACAACTCCTGCAATCCAAGCCATTGAGCCATCCATACCCCATGTTCAAGAGTGCATTCAACAAGTGTATGTGGGGCTTGATGCCAAAAATTGAGCCACTCGGGCCAAAGTTCATCAAATCCATAACCTGATTTATATGAAGGTTCTAGCGATTTAAACCATGTTTTTGTCATGGAATCGATGGTTTCTTTCTCCCACTGAAGGCCTTGAATCGTTTTCCCTTTCCACTGAGTCGGTTCCCCTTGGAGCCCTAACCATTGCTTTTGCCCTTGTACATTCACAGCCATTCGATGAGAGCGCCCCTTTCGACTCCATGACCATGTATCAAGAATAATAACATGATCTGCAGCTTTCATAGCTGCCCAATCACGCAGGTGAGGCGCTAATATGGGCGTCGTAAAATAGAGTTGACCTTCAAGGGAATGTGCCATCTTTCGATCTGGCTCTCATGCTATCCTAAGCGTAGTCATAATTATGCATAGTCATTCGGGTCTGGGGATTTCCCAAACGTCCAAATAACCGCAACAATTGCACCGGCTCCTACGAGGTAAGCAATCCATCCTGGCAGACCCCATGCAACCACGGCGAGATACGACACCAATGCAAGCGCTCCACCCACCAAGGCATAGGGTATTTGTGTGTTCACATGCTCAATATGATTACACTGTGTCGCAAGAGAACTCAAAATGGTTGTATCAGAAATGGGTGAGATATGATCGCCAAGGACTGCCCCTGCAAGGACGGCACTCACCGCAGCATAGAGAAAGACAGAAATCTCATCTGTTGGGTATCCATATTGCAATCCTAGATTCCACACAAGCGGCAACACCAGAGGCATTAGTATGCCCATGGTTCCCCAACTGGAGCCTGTTGCAAACGCTGTTGCAGCCGATAGGACAAAGACGACGAGTGGTAAATACATTGGATCTATGGCTGTTCCAAAGGCTGTGACCAAGAAGTCGGCCGTGCCAAGATCCTGAGTAATCGCACTGAGCGACCATGCCAATACAAGGACTAGTAGACCGTCATACATGGTATGCATCCCAGAAAACATCGCGTCTAACGTATCGTCAAAGGGTAACAATCGTTGTCCAACCGTCAGGACAATGGCAAACACCATCGAAAGCATGGAGCCCCACACAAGAGCTGCATAGGAATCTGCGGAGCCAATAATGTCTTGAATTGTGGACCCTTCTCCTGTTACAATCAAGCCTCCAACCACACCTCCTATCAACATGAAAATGGGAATAAAGGCGTTAAGCCAATGAGAAACCGTCTCTTTTTTTTCCTCTTCATAGTCTTCTTCTTTGTAAAGCCCATACGTATCTAGCTCAGGGTTTTTTGCGGCTTTGTACAATTTAATTCGCTCTGCAAGCATGGGACCAAAATCCTTCCCAGAAATGGCAATCAGGATGACAAAAAAGATGGTGAAAAAGGCGTAAAAGTTGAAGGGAAGCGCCTTAAGAAAAACTGTGTAGGCAGGTTCAGAAAACCCCTCGATACCTGCTGATGCACTGGCAATATAGCCTACCATGGCTCCAATCCATGTCGAGATCAAGGCCACAGTCGCGACCGGGGCAGCGGTGGAGTCCACTAAATAGGCAAGTTTAGCGCGACTAATCTTGAGTTTATCAGTCAAGGGTCTCATGGTATTACCGACAACCATGGTATTGGCATAGTCATCAAAGAAAATGACAAAACCCAGCAAAGAGGTGAGTAACTGACCTTGTGGCTTAGACTTGACAAGCTTGCCAAGTTGACGAATCACTCCTCTCGTTCCTCCATTCTTGGAGATGATCCCAATCATACCCCCAATGAGTAGCGTAAAGATGAGGATGCTCATGTGGCCTTCATCAGCTGTTTGTGGGACAATGTAGCCTGTCAAAGACTCAAAGAAACTCCCAAAAACCCCTACAAATGAACGTTCTCCAACAAGCCATGCGCCCATCCAAATGCCCATGAATAAGGCCAACAACACCTGGCGAAAAATCAGGGCAAAGCCAATCGCAAGTAGTGGGGGGACGATACTGACCCATGTCCCGACGATAGAGTTACTCGTTGAGCCGCTTGAATCGACTACAATTGCAGCCGTCGCATCAGCACCCGTTGCCATTGAGTCGAAAGCGATCTGTGTGGCGTCTTTCGTAGCTTGGCTGTCAATAGGTATCATACCCGTTGACGTCAAAAGGACAGCCCCAACGATAAGGACTCCCACAACGCGAAGTGCATGCGGGAGGGTTAAAAATTTCTTCATAAGCACATAAAATAAGATGCTTTAGGCTAAAACCAACCGTTAAAGAGCCACATGGCGAAGTTTCGCTTTTAGAAGAGAATCTCTAGGCGTACTTTTGAAAATGCCCTTATGTAATTCAACGATTTTAGTTCCAGCAACGCTCGTGTATCCTCGACATACACACCCCACAAGGTAACCCATGGATCAACCCAAGTTCATCAAGCCACGTCAAGCTCTTATGGAGCATCTTCGGGAAAAAGGGATTCAAGATGAGCAGGTCTTGGCAGCTATTGGCTCTGTTCCTCGACATGCGTTCATCCAAACAGGATTGCATGATAGAGCCTATGAAGACACAGCATTGCCCATTGCCAAAGACCAAACGATCTCACAGCCCTACACCGTGGCAAGGCAATCGGAGTTACTTGCGGTCAAGGCAGGCGATAAAGTTCTTGAAATCGGCACGGGGTCTGGATATCAAGCAGCTGTCCTTGTAGAGATGGGGGTATCGCTACATACCATTGAGCGTCATGCAGAATTGCATCAACAAGCACGTGAACTCTTGCACCAACTGGGGTATCGAGCAAAGCAAAAATGTGGGGATGGGACCCTTGGTTGGTCAGCCTTTGCCCCCTATGATGCCATCATTGTAACGGCAGGCGCTCCTGTGGTACCAGGCTCCTTGAAGGAGCAACTCGCCACGGGGGGTCGGCTGGTGATCCCAGTGGGTGATCAAGGTCAACAACTCCTTCTTCGACTCACGAAACAAGACGATGGATCCTTTCAGGAGGAGTCATTTAGTGATGTCGCCTTTGTCCCACTCATTGGAGACCAAGGCTGGGGTTAAAAGAAGGATGAAAAGGGCTCAGGCTCCCCTCTTGAATCCCCTACCGCGTCAACTTCTTGTACTGAATACGGGTGGGCTGGTCGTCGGTAATGCCTAATCGCATCCGTCGATTCTCTTCGTATTCCTGGTAATTCCCTTCGAACCATACTACTTGGCTGTCCCCTTCATAGGCTAAAATGTGGGTTGCCACACGATCCAGGAACCACCTATCATGCGAAATCACCACAGCACAGCCCGCAAACTCAAGTAACGCTTCCTCGAGTGCACGCAGCGTATTGACGTCAAGATCGTTGGTGGGCTCATCCAGTAGCAGTACGTTGGCACCCTCCTTAAGCATCTTGGACAGGTGTACACGGTTGCGCTCTCCACCGGAAAGCTCGGTCACTTTTTTCTGCTGATCTTGCCCCGAGAAATTGAATCTGGCCACATAAGCTCGTGAGTTGACCTCACGCTCCCCTAGTTTAATGAGATCCATTTCGTCACTGACCTCTTGCCAAATGGTTTTGGCTGGATCGAGCGGTCTATTTTGGTCAATGTAGCCAAGCTTCACCGTGTCGCCAAGTCGTAGCGACCCCTCATCGGGCTTCTCATCACCAATAATCATCTTAAACAGCGTCGATTTACCAGCCCCATTGGCTCCAATCACACCTACGATTCCCCCAGGTGGCAAAGCAAAATCGAGATTTTCGATCAAAAGCCGGTCTTCAAAGCCTTTGGTAAGGCCTTTTGCCTCAATCACCACATCACCAAGACGTGGCCCCGATGGGATAAAGATTTCCATATCCTCTCGAGCCTTTTGGTGCTCTTCCGAAAGCATTTTCTCGTAATTGGCAAGACGAGCTTTTGACTTTGCACGACGCCCTTTTGGATTTTGTTGCACCCACTCAAGCTCTTCTTTCAACGCACGTTGCCGCTTCGATTCTTGCTTCTCTTCCTGGGCTAAACGTCGCTGTTTTTGATCCAGCCATGAGGAATAATTGCCCTCGAATGGAATCCCTTCTCCACGATCTAATTCCAAAATCCAGCCAGCCACATTGTCAAGGAAATAACGATCGTGCGTTACAGCTATGACAGTTCCTTCGTAGCGATCCAAATGTTGCTCAAGCCATGCAACCGACTCGGCGTCCAAGTGGTTGGTGGGCTCATCCAACAACAATACGTCCGGTTTTTTGAGTAACAGGCGGCACAAAGCGACGCGACGTCGCTCCCCACCCGATAAGTTCGTCACAGGGGCATCGCCTGGGGGGCAACGCAACGCATCCATGGCGACCTGGAGTTGGCTATCTAAATCCCACGCGCCTGCCGCATCGATTTTTTCCTGCAACTTGGCCTGCTTCGCAATCAACGTATCAAAATCTGCCTCGGGATCTGCAAATTTCTCATTTATCGCTTCAAATTCTGCGAGTAGATCCACGGTTTCCTGCACCCCCTCTTGAACAATTTCTTTAACCGTCTTGTCTGCATCCAGTTCTGGCTCTTGAGGGAGGTATCCAAATGTGATGCCCTTCTCAGCGCTAATCTTACCCTCATATTCCTGATCGAGCCCAGCAATAATTCGAAGAAGCGTGGACTTTCCTGCTCCGTTGAGACCCAAGACTCCAATCTTTGCGCCGTAGAAGAAAGATAAATAGATATCCTTGAGGACTTGTTTGCGGGGTTTGTGAAACTTGCTCACCCCCACCATGGAGAAAATGATTTTTTGATCGCTCATGATTTTTTGAAGCCTTGAATTGACTAATAACTACTTCAGAAAGGTAGCATGTTTTTTAGCCTTTTGACACATGGAACCACGCAACTGGCGACATTCTTCACAAATCATGATATATTTAGAGTCTGTCTCATGGGCCCATAGCTCAGTTGGTTAGAGCAGTCGACTCATAATCGATTGGTCGGGGGTTCAAGTCCCTCTGGGCCCACTTTTATCACAAACATTATTGTTGCTTTACTTTATAATTATAAAGCGGTCAGCTAACACTCTATGTGATTTGAAACACACTATCATCGTGGGTTAAGAGTGTGTAAAATTTGCTTATTTACGCTTGATTTTCTTTTGAACTACTATATTATAGTCACAACTCTTAATCGAACTAAACAATTATGAAAATGAAAACAACAATTAATGTGCTTCTCCTAGCGTTATGTGTGACATCAGTAAGCTTTGCTCAAAGCCAAATGTTTGTCAGATATGATTTTCGGGCAAATCCAGGGTCAGAAGATGCCATCGCTAAAATATTAACAGACTATCATGACCAGGCAGGATCCTACAAATCAGGCGGAATGTCAGTTGTTAGATTGGATGTGAAAGGTGAACTCGAAACCACTCATTCAATCGCGTTGCTTGGTGAAATAGATAATTTTTGGCTTGAGAATCCAACACCTATGACTGGAATGCAATTCGAATTGGCAGGTAAAAAGTTGGCAGACCACATTGAAAAAGAAACATCTTCTGCTGCAGGTTATATTTTGTATAGCAGAGGTGATGGGGTCGAAGGTGATACATACTATGCTGGATGGTTATTGGATGTAACAGATCCGGCCACTTTTGCACCATCTTTTTTGAAAATGGCCAACTCCGATGACACCAATGCGATCATGGGTGACCGAATACTACAGTTCGGAAGTTTTGCGGCTGGTGGTGCGTCCGTTCCTGCAACACACTGGGTATATGCGAACTTTGCGAATTTTGTAGACTACATGGCAACAATGGAGCAAATGTATGCCTCAGATGCATTTCAGTTACATCTACAAGAAATTGAAGGTATTGTCAAAGTGACACGTGAGTTCACCGAAGAGCAAATCATGCTATTTGAGTGATTGGAGAGATCCATTGTAGCCAAATTCCTGGCTTTCAATAACATTGAAAACATTGGGTTATGCAACTAATTAATTGCCTGCATAATCCAATGCTTCGATGTGCTAAAGCTCAAATTGAACAAGATTGTGCAGAGTCTTTTAGTCTTTAGTGAGCTGCCGACAAACCAGTGGGTGTCTACCAGTTTGGCTTTACATACAGTGTGTAAAATTTGCTTATTAAGGTTGAATATCTGTTGAACTACTCTAAATTGTTAACAACTAATAATCTCAACAATCAATTAAGAAAATGAAAAAAACAATTAGTGTGCTTCTCCTAGCGTTATGTGTGACATCAGTAAGCTATGCTCAAAACCAAATGTTTCTCAGATATGAATTTCGGGCAAATCCAGGGTCAGAAGATGCAATTGCTAAAATATTAACAGACTATCATGATCAGGCAGGATCCTACAAATCAGGCGCAATGCGAGTCCTTAGATTGGATGTGAAAGGTGAACTTGAAAGCACTCATGCAATCGTGTTTTTTGGTGAAATAGATAATTTTGGGCCTGAGAATCCGACACCTGAGCTTGGAATGCAATCCGAATTAGCCGGTAAAAAGTTGGAAGACCACATTGAAAAAGAAACAGCTTCTCTTTCAGGTTATCAGTTGTATAGCAGAGGTAGCGGGGTCGAGGGTGATTCATACTATGTTGCATGGTTATTGGATGTAACTGATCCAGCCACTTTTGCGCCATCTTTTTTGAAGATGGCCAACTCCGATGAGACCAATGCGATCATGGGTGACCGAACGCTTGAATTCGGAAGTTTTGCGGCTGGTGGTGCATCCGTTCCTGCAACACATTGGGTATATGCGAACTTCGCGAATATTGTAGATTACATGGCAACAATGGAGCAAATGTATGCTTCAGAAGCATTTCAGTTACATCTACAAGAAATTGAAGGTATTGTCAAAGTGACACGTGAGTTCACCGAAGAGGAAATCTTACTATTTGAGTGATTGGAGAGATCC
>DDIC01000023.1:21090-29903 GCA_002338335.1 Bacteroidetes bacterium UBA1860 | reverse complement strand
TGGAATTAAAGAGTCCTATACTCAGGACGGTCCACATAGATACGGCGCCAGTCGTCAGTATCGTCACACCAAGGAGGGTCACATTCACCAAAGAATACACAGCCAAGAGAGTGCCCGGGCGTATAAATAACTGTAGCGCAGAGCCAATAAAACGACCCACCATGGCGCCACCCCAGTAAAATACGACAAAGGTTCCAGCCAGCCTCGCCGCTGGAATACTTGAAGGGTCCGATCCTGAAAGGGTGCTAGCAAGGGAGCCCATCCATCCGTTAGCGTCCACAATGGACTGGACATCAAGCTCTAAAAAGTAGTTGACCAAGTAGCTCCCAATCGAGACCTCTGCGCCAACATAGACAAAGATCGCAAGGGCGCCATACATCACGTGAGGTGTCCGGAAGGTATCCAAGTACCCAGACATACCCTCTTGCCCATCATCTAAAATGCGAGGCAGTTTGAACAGGGCAAACACACCCGCTAAGAGAGCCAAAACGCTGGCAATCACTGTAAAGGGTTGCCTAACAGCCATGGCTTCTGCCTGTACATATGCCTGTTTTGCGGCTTCGGTCATAGAGGCCACCTCTTCGGGGGATGCCACCACATCACCAAGCAAATACGCAGCACCAATCAACGGCGCAATCGTTGTACCCAGCGAGTTGAAGGCTTGGCTCAAATTAAGGCGAGAGGCCGCCGACTCTTCCGGACCTAGTGTGTTGACATAAGGATTGGCTGCCACCTGCAACAGGGTGATACCTGCAGCTAGCACAAACATGGCAAGCAAAAAGATAGGAAACACCCGCAGCCCAGCTGCTGGAATAAACAACAAACAACCCACAGCCATCGTCAATAACCCAACAACGACGCCTCGCTTGTATCCAATCCGTGATATGAGACCCCCACCAGGAATCGAAAAGACAAAGTAGGCCGTAAAAAAGGAGAACTGGATGAGTCCTGCCTGGAAATAGGTTAACTCAAATATCTCTTTGAGTCGCGGGATGAGCGCATCGACCAATACCGTTATGAACCCCCACATAAAGAAGAGGGAGGTGACGACAATCAGTGCTATAGGGTATGTTTTACCCGACGGGTTGCTCACTTTTCAAGCCCTCAAAGATCATTTTGAGATCTTCGGCAACTTGCTCTGCCGTGCGACCTTCAATTCTGTGACGAGGAATCATCGCTTTGATTTCGCCGTCGACAAAATAGGCGAACGCAGGAGATGATGGGGGATAATCTGCAAATTTTGCTCTTGCATGAGCTGTAGCCTCTTTGTCTTGACCTGCAAAGACGCTGTACATTCTGTCGGGGTGTGTGTCGCAGTGATCTAGGGCGATTTTCAAACCAGGGCGCGCATTCCCTGCAGCGCAACCACACACGCTATTAATTATAAGCAATGTTGTCCCTTTTTCGGCCTCTTTGAAAGCCGCATCGACCTCTTCAGGTGTGGTGCACTCTTTCACACCTTGAGTTGTGAGTTCTTCGCGCATCCACGCAGTGTCAGGGCCCATGCCAAAACCAAATTGCATAATGGTAATCTTAGTGTTTAGAGGTTGCTGATCAATACAATCATGATCTACATAAGATTTCTGTATTAAATATGAAAATTAATCAAAATTGAAGATTTTGTCCCTATGAAACCACGCACTCTTTTGCAATCATTTGCCTTTGCCTTAATCACACTCGGATTGATAGGCTGCTCAGGGAGTCAAAATACGGCTTCATTATCCACCATGGACGCCCCCATGATAATGGATGGCGAGCCTGCTGAGTGGGATCTAGAATCTACTCGGTTATTGATGGATGACAGATTCCATATCTACGCGTCCAAAAATCCAACCGGGGACGTTCTATATGTGTATATCAACGTAGCCAGCCCTTTTCTACAGGAGGCCGTTAAACGCTCGGGACTCACTCTTTATTTGAGCTCTGACAAAGAAAATCCCGAAGCCCGAGGTGTTACCTATCCTTCGGGCACCTTCAATCTGCTGAGGGATAATCCAAGTTTCTATGACGATTTTTTGCGAGACAAAGAGTGGCTTGGCAAAAAAGAAAACATTGATGATCTCCAGGCAAGTGAGCCAAGGATTTACGAAACAGCTACCCTCAAGGAGAAATACGATAAGAAATCGACTCAGGATGCTGCCAATGTTCCATTATCGATGGTACAATCTGAGGGTACGGTGATAGGATTAGACACCGTACAAACGGGTTTATCCTTGGAATGGAAGATTCCCCTGGACCGTACCGCGCCATTTCAGGTGGAGTCGGGTGAACTCGTCATGGGGATTGCCATTGAACCCCCCATGTTTGTGTTTCGCAGTGACGAAGACATTACCCAGCCCTCGTCAAGAGTGGGGCAAGGGCAAGGTTATGGACGTGGAGGCTATGGATATGGTGGCTATGGACGTCGCCCCCATCGTCGTACCCCTACCGACCAAGGGCATGCCATTCGGCGGTCCCTTGGCGAAACCGAGGTGTGGTTTACGCTAAAGTAGGCGTTGTTTGTCTATCGTACGTCGCTTTGTTTGGATTGCAGTTTCTATCCCACGCAGCGTCGTTACAGACTTCTCCAGATTACAGCGCAGCGTCGTAGTATGCTTGGACTTGCTCCCAATTCACCACATTCCAAAACGCAGAGATATAATCGGGACGACGGTTTTGGTAATGCAAATAGTAGGCATGTTCCCACACGTCTAGACCCAGAATAGGCGTATGTCCATCCATAATGGGGCTGTCTTGGTTCGCAGTTGATGTGACATGAAGTTTGCCTTGTCCGTCTACCACTAGCCAAGCCCATCCAGAACCAAAACTTGTCGCTGCCGCATTGGCAAAGGCCTCTTTGAATGCCTCAAAGGACCCAAACTCAGCATCGATCGCCTCAGCTAAAGAGCCTGCAGGGGATCCGGAACCGTTTGGAGATAGAATCGTCCAAAACAAATTATGATTGGCATATCCACCGCCATTATTGATTACACCTTGACGAATCGAAGTGTCAACACTGTCAAGGTTTTGCAATACCTCTTCGATGGGCTTTTCTGCCAAGGCATGTCCTTCAAGGGCGGCGCTCACCTTCGCGGCATACCCAGCGTGATGCTTCGTGTGGTGAATTTCCATTGTTTTGGCATCAAAATGGGGCTCTAAAGCATCATATGCATATGGGAGGTCGGGGAGTGTAAAAGCCATAATCGTAGAATTATTGAGTTGTTTTAACTAACTGGTATAAGGTAAAAAACGAGTGTCAAGTTGTCCACGTTCCCTTATCTTTTTAAAAGGTATTATTTACTTCCAGCATCCACGCTAGCAAGCATTCACCAACCCTCTCATTATGTCAACCTCTTCCAATCATTTTGACCTTATTGTTCTCGGAAGTGGCCCTGCAGGGTACTCATGTGCCGTCCAAGCTGCCAAAATGAATAAACGTGTCGTTGTGGTAGAAGCCCAACGTGACGAGTTAGGTGGGACATGGATTCACACTGGTACCGTTCCAAGTAAAGCTCTCAAAGAGGCCGCTAAAACAATTTTCAAGTTTCATAATCAGTTTGGGGACGAAAAGGGCCGCAAACCCTTTGAGCGTTTTCAAATGGAAGACCTTATCCAGTATAAATCATCCATTTTGGAGTCCAAAGGTCAGAAGATTATGGAGGATTTGGAGGGGTATGATGTGCAAATCATCCGAGGACATGGCGCACTGAAGGATCCCCATACGATCGACGTTACTCATGCTGATGGAAGTACCTCCACATTGCAAGCAACCCATATACTACTCGCTACAGGCAGTCGTCAGCCTCTACCCGAAACATTTGAACTCAACGGAACAACCGTCCTCGACATACGGGCGATCCTCACACTCACGCACATCCCACGTCGACTGACCATCGTTGGCAACACTGTAAATGCGTATGAGTTCGCGACTATTTTTGCTTCTTTAGGGACACATGTGGCTATTTTGTGTGGCAAGCCAGAGCTACTATCATTTCTAGATCGTCGGATCAAAAAGGAGATGCAGAAGGTGCTCGATCACCTTGACATACGTTTGTTCACCTCTGCTACGATCGATCACATTACCAAAAACCCACTTCGTAACTGTACAGAGGTTGGTTTCCATAGTGAACCAGAACCCGATCGTCTTCAAATCCTAGAAACAGATCTTGTACTGCATGCTGGCTCTACCATACCGAATACAGAGGGACTTGGGCTTGAGCATGTAGGTGTCGAGCTCGATGAAAAAGGGGCCATTTTGGTCAATGAAGGATACCAGACCGCCGAGCCTTCCATTTATGCCGCAGGGGATGTCGTGGGGACAACGTCTTTCGCCTCTGCTTCTTTCGTACAAGGCTATTTGGCTGCGTGTCATATGCAAGGGGACACGGCATTTAATGCAGAACAAAATCAGTTAGTTCCATACGGGATCTACTCCATCCCAGAAATTGCAGGCGTTGGGCTTACGGAAGAAGAAGCCATTACGCGTGGCTTTGATGTTGCCGTAGGACGGGCAAAGTATAAAAAAGTGACCCAGGCGGATGTTTCGAGGACGGAATTAGGGGTCTTAAAACTCGTTTTTGAGAAAGAAAGTCACAAGTTGCTTGGCGTTCATATTCTGGGTGAACACGCAACAGATTTAATTCATACGGGGCAGTCGGTCATGGGAAATGGCGGGACCATTGATTATTTCACACAGTCCGTGATGAATTATCCAACCTTTAGTGAAGCCTACCGTTTGGCTGCTTTCCATGGCTTGAATCGACTAGAAAAGAATCTCAAGCTCATCGATACAAGCGAGGATTAGACGCACGTTTTATGGCTTTGCATAATGGATGGTCATAGGCCTTCCTTTTGCGTCTCGAGGTGGTGTACCCTCAGGAAATGATCTTCCTGCTCCATTCACCGCCTGATAACTCCCCCATGCTATAGCCATGGCATCCAGGACATCGTCAGGCTGGACATCCTTTCTGTTTGTTTGAGTAATACAACTACTAAAAACCTTAGGGGCCTGCGAGAATCCTTGATGTGTCAATATAGAAAGACGTTGTGAGCGTCCTTCCTTGGTTTTTTTTGAGTAAAGGGGGGTCTCAGAAGCTCCTTTGACCCAGCATAGAAACTGCCATTCTGGGTGAGCTTCATGGATTTTGTCCTGAGCATGCTCAAGCCTCTCCCATAGAGCATCCATCTCACGAATTTTTGGAGTAAGATTCCACGCTTGAATCGAGCATTTTGCACCAATAAGTTGGTATTGGCGCTCCATTGCCTCGTGATAAGAATCAAAATCAAGTACCTCGCGGATGGGTGGCGTAAAGATGGAGGAGCGTTTGGATCCCAAAGCATCACGCACAGCAAGATCACACGCCCGTTTGGGTGCGTCCACATCCGTAGATGAGGCTAGGCCTATAGGGACATCGATCCAAGCTTGATGACAGTTCTGGAGTAGATCAAAAAGATCCTCTTGCCCCATTAGCAGGCTCCACTCCACATGACTTACCTCACTCGTTGTTGAAACATCAGGGTTGGTGCGGAGCCATAGCGAAATAGCTATCCATCCTGCACGACATCCATCCAATCCCACCACTCGTTGTACTTCGGACTGAGTGGGCGAAGTGCTCACGACTCTTCGTCGGTCTCTTGGGGCTTCACACCCTCAGCCAGCCGAATATGAAGCTCATCTATTTGTTCGGTAGATACAGGACTTGGTGACGCATCCATTAAACTTTGTGCACGCTGATTTTTGGGGAAGGCAATCACTTCACGGATGGAATCGGCGCCCGTCATAATCATTAAAATGCGATCCAGCCCTAACGCAATTCCGCCATGAGGGGGTGCTCCGTAGGAAAAGGCCTTTAATAAGAACCCAAACTTTTCTTCCGCCTCTTTTTCTCCAATACCGAGCAAGTCAAAGACCTTGCGCTGCATATCCTGCTCGTGTATCCGGATAGACCCTCCACCTATTTCACTACCGTTCAGGACCAAATCATACGCTCGGGACCTTACAGATCCAGGATCGGATTCCAATTGAGCAACATCCTCAGGATAGGGTGACGTAAATGGATGATGCAACGCAAAATAGCGCTGTTCTTCTTCGTCCCACTCTACCAATGGAAAATCAGTGACCCAGCAAAAGGCCCACGGCCCAAATGAGGATGGATGAGTCTCGCGCAGGTTCCACTCATCTGCAGCAAGCAACCTCATGGTGCCCATGTGGGAAAAAAGCTGCATCCCTTCGCCTGCAAGGATTAGGACTAGATCCCCTTTTTCTGCTCCGGATGCCTCCATGATTGCCTGATGATGATCCTCCGTAAGGAATTTAGCAACACTACTGGTCAGCCCCTCATCGGTCCATTTCGCATAAATCACACCCGGGACACCCGTCGCATGCTTCACTTTCTCAATAAATCGATCCAAGGCTCCACGCCCTAAGACACTCTGGCCAGGGATCCGAATACCAAGAACATGCCCCCCAGCGGCAACAGCACCATCAAATAGCTTAAACCCAGTAGAAGAGAGCGCTTCAGATAGATCCACAATGGGCGAATTAAAACGTACATCCGGCTTATCAGACCCATAGGAGTGAATCGCCTCCTCATAGGTCATCCGATGAAATGTCTTAGGCAGTTCAACATCCATAAAGGTGGACCACAAATGCCCCATTAACCCTTCATGAAGCGTATATATATCTTCCTCATCCACAAAAGACATTTCCACATCGACCTGGGTAAACTCAGGCTGTCGATCAGCACGTAAATCTTCGTCCCGGAAGCATTTCACAATTTGGACATATCGATCAAAGCCAGAAACCATCAGCATTTGCTTGTAGGTTTGTGGACTTTGGGGTAATGCGTAGAAGGTTCCAGCATTCACACGACTAGGCACCAAATAGTCACGAGCACCCTCGGGTGTGGACTTCATCAAAACAGGCGTCTCAATCTCGGCAAAATCGTGATGGTGGTAAAAACCACGAATAGCATGAGCAACCCTCGAACGCAATTGCAGCTTTTGCTGCAGGGGCTGACGACGTAGATCGAGGTAGCGGTATCGTAGTCGCAAGTCGTCTGATGCTTGTACGTCCGTTTTGACCTCAAATGGTGGTACATCGGACTTTGAATACACAACGAGTTCGGTGACAACAATTTCAATATCCCCAGTAGGTAACTCGGGGTTCTTTGATTCACGCTCTCGCACAACGCCACGACATCCAACCACATCTTCAGCTCTGAGTTTTGCCGCTTGCTGCATCATTTGGTCAGAAATAGCCTCGTCAGATTCATCAATCACAATCTGCGTCACACCATAACGATCACGGACATCCGCAAACACAAGCCCCCCCAAATCACGATGACCGTCAATCCATCCATTAATGACAACATCCTTGGATTGATCGTCCAGTCGCAATTCACCACATGTGTGGGTTCGTTTGAGTAGCATTAATTCTAATTAGTGGATACTAACTCCAGTTAACATTATGGTTGGGTGATTATTACGCCACTTTTCATAATAAAAGATGGGCGCTCCATCACCTCAATAGATTCAAACGGATTTCCTGGAACAGCCACAAGGTCAGCTATAAAGCCTGGAACTACATGCCCGATTTCCTCCTCAAGCCCTAAGACCTTTGCAGCAATTGATGTGGCACTTTGAATGACTTCCATTACCGGCATCCCGGCCTCAACCATATAGCCAAACTCTTTTGCATTCTCACCGTGAGGAAACACTCCTGCATCTGTTCCAAACGCTATGGGTACACCATAGGAATATGCTTTAGCAAACGTGCTGGTAATTTGGGGTCCAATTGCCTTCGCTTTTGGTACTACGATTTCAGGATAATATCCATCGATTTCAGCCTTTTCTGCGACAAAATTACCTGCTGAGATCGTCGGTACGTAATATGCACCCTTCCCAATCATTTTATCCATTACACGCTCACTCATGTAGGTACCGTGCTCAATGGTTCGCACGCCAGCCTCCACCGCACGCAACATGCCCTCCTCACCATGCGCATGAGCAGCAACGTGCATTTCATAATCGTTTGCTGTTTCTACAATGGCGGCAAGTTCATCATTCAGGAACTGAGGGTTTTGGCCTGATTTTGCAACGCTCAAAACACCCCCAGTAGAGGTGATTTTTATATGGTCTGCACCATTTTTGTATCGTTGACGTACAGCCTCTCTAGCCTCAAAAGGTCCGTTAATCACTCCTTCAGGAGGACCAGGTCGACCCATGAGTTCATTTTTCCACCCATTCGTTGGATCTGCATGACCTCCAGTTGTAGCAATTGATTTTCCCACTGTGATCACTCTAGGACCAAGAGTGTATCCTTTATTAATAGCATTTCGCAATGCGATATTCACCCCAGTACCACCTAAATCACGTACCGTTGTAAATCCTGCCATCAATGTCTTTTCGGCATAAACTGCCGACTGAAACGCTATATCAGCGTCGTTTAGCCTGTACGAATCAAGATATCTCGTTGGACTCGTTTCATTTTCTAAGTGAACATGCAGGTCAATCCAGCCAGGCATGAGTGTATGATTGGATAGATCAAGGACTTCTGAACCATTATCTGGACTCAAGAAATCCTTCTCAACCGAAACAACATGCCCATCTTCAACGATCACAGTGACATTTTGCAAAGGATTGTCTGTATAACCGTCGATAAGCTGACCCGCATGGATATAGATAGACTGTCCATAAAGTTGTGTAGAAAGCGAACATAGAATGGATAGAAAGAGTAAGGGAAGCGTCTTCATAGTCGTCTCAATAATTAGAGAAAGAAGGGAATGAGTAGCGTGGGGCGGAATTGAACCGCCGACCTCACGATTATGAGTCGT
>DDIC01000023.1:8857-20801 GCA_002338335.1 Bacteroidetes bacterium UBA1860 | reverse complement strand
CCCGACCTCCGGGTTATGAATCCGACGCTCTAACCATCTGAGCTACCACGCCATTATGAAATCTTAATGAGCCTGTAAAATTAAGGACTTTTTTGCATAAACAATGGCTCTAAAGAAAATCCTATCTTAACTCTCAAGAAAAGTGCGTCCTTGCGCACCTAAAGCCACCCCCAGTGCAACCAGAAACGCATTCAAGAACGACTCGCATGGCTAATCGCATTACCTCACAAGAAACTGACTACGCTCAATGGTATCTGGATGTGATCCGGGAGGCCAAGTTAGCTGAGCACTCTCCTGTTCGGGGATCCATGATTATTCGACCTAATGGATATGCCATTTGGGAGTCTATGCAAGCGACCTTGGATCATATGTTCAAAGAGACAGGCCATGAAAACGCCTACTTTCCCCTCTTTATCCCAAAATCTTTTCTCTCCAAAGAGGCAGAGCATGTGGAGGGTTTTGCGAAGGAGTGTGCAGTGGTCACTCACAGCCGATTGCGTGCGACAGATGGCGGTGTAGATGTAGATCCTGACTCAAAGCTTGAGGAAGAGCTTATTGTGCGACCCACGTCAGAAACCATTATATGGGATGCCTACCGTGGGTGGATACAGTCGTATCGCGATCTACCTATTCTGATTAATCAATGGGCAAATGTTGTCCGATGGGAGATGAGAACGCGTCTTTTCCTGCGCACGATGGAGTTTTTGTGGCAAGAGGGACATACCGCTCATGCCACACGTGACGAAGCGATTGATGAAACGCTAAAAATGCTTGAGGTCTATAAAACGTTTGCCGAACAGACGATGGCCATGCCTGTAATCACAGGGGTCAAGACAGCGTCAGAGCGCTTTGCGGGTGCAGAGCATACCTATTGTATCGAGGCGATGATGCAAGACGGCAAGGCGCTTCAGGCTGGGACCTCTCATTTCTTGGGACAAAATTTTGCAAAGGCATTTGATGTGACCTACCAAACCAAAGAGGGTGGGTTGGAGCACGTATGGGCAACCAGTTGGGGCGTCTCAACACGATTGATTGGGGGACTAATTATGACGCACAGCGATGATCAGGGGCTCGTCCTCCCCCCTGCTCTAGCTCCTGTACAGATTGTGATTGTGCCAATTTTCAAATCTGAGGAAGACTTGGATGCCATTGAAGCTTATTGCAAACCTTGGATCGAGGGCCTCAAATCTAGAGGTGTGAGGTGTAGATTTGATCATCGCTCGCAGTACAAACCCGGCTTTAAATTTGCAGAACATGAAGCGCAGGGTGTTCCCATTCGTATTGCTATCGGTCGTCGAGATATGGATGGGCAGGTCGCTGAAGTGGCTAGAAGAGACACCTTATCCAAAGAAAGCATGCCAACAGACGATGCAGCCCTCTTTTTAGATGGCTTGGTAGCGTTGCTGGACACCATTCAAGCAGATCTTTTAGCTTCGGCGCGATCAAGAATGATTGAGTCAACTCGCAAAGTGGATACCTATGAAGAGTTCAAAGAGGCCATAGAGCATGGAGGCTTTGTCATAGCCCACTGGGATGGCACCGCAGAGACTGAGAAAAAAATCAAAGAGGAGACCAAAGCAACCATTCGATGCATCCCACTTGGTGGTGACTTAGGTGCTCACTTTAATGACTATTTAGGGCTTCAAGGATCAACCCAAGAGGGTACACCTTCACTAGCGCCTTGCATGGTGACAGGTACACCTGAAGTGCGTCCTGTCCTTTTTGCAAGATCGTACTAATCCTCTCTCGCGATGACAACCTCAAATACATGGTCCTGGGTGGGATTTACGCTATTCACTCTAGCGCTTTTGTGGTTGACACTTACCCCCATGGACAGACCCTCTGTGAATCCTGGTGGATTTCTCGATAAAATGGCACATTTCAGCCTTTTCGGTTTCTGGAGCTATCTCTTCGGATCGTTTATGGATGGAAAATGGAACGGAGTGCACCTATTTGCCCTAACTGCGGTCGTCGGTACCCTGTTTGGCGCCTTGGTGGAAGGCTTGCAACTGACACTTGCAGTGGGACGCTCTTTTGAAGTATTAGACATGGTCGCTAATGCAGCCGGTGCCACTTGTGCTGGGATTGCTACTTCTTTAAATCTTGGGTTAAGGCGTTGGAGAACCGAATGAAATCGTGTATACTGAAAGTTCAACTGTGCCGTCAGTATGTAAGGGCCCATTGAACTACGCTAATCAAACTAGATTATGATTGAACGCAAGAAACCAAATGCTGATCTGCGCCGATTTTATGGCGTATTATATCAACTAGGGCTCATTATTGCCTTAGTGTTTTTCATCGCTGCAGTACGATTCGAGTTTCGCTCGTCTCCTCCAGATGAGATTGTACTCAATGAGCAAGAGATCGTGGAAATGGAAGAGATTATTCAAACTAGACAGATGGAGACCCCTCCACCTCCACCACGCCCACCGGTCCCCGTTGAGGTTCCCAACGATGAGATCATCGAAGATATTGACATTAACATTGATGCCGATCTTTCCCTAGACGGTCCTCTTAATCTCCCACCCCCTCCACCTCCTGCTGAGGATGAAGAAGACTTCTTCACCGTTGTGGAAAATATGCCCGAACTCATTGGTGGATTGGCTGGACTTCAGTCAAGTATTACCTATCCCGAGATGGCACGAAAAGCAGGGATTGAAGGACGGGTTTTCCTACAGTTTATCGTGAACGAACGTGGTGAAGTTGAAAACCCTCGTGTCATTCGTGGAATTGGTGGTGGCTGTGATGAAGAAGCACTCAAAGCCATCCAGAAAGCGAAATTCAAACCAGGGCTTCAGCGTGGGCGTCCAGTTCGTGTGCAGTATAACTTGCCGGTTGTGTTTAAACTTCAGAACTGATTTGACACAACCTACTAGGTAGGTTCAAGCCACAATCCTTTTATGGGGTGATGAGTTCGTCACCCCATTTTTTTTGCCCAAAAGCGTCCAGAACTAGCCGAAGGTTATCAAACCCAACAAGGCTGTGCGCTTCTCGTAACGATACCCATTGCAGCTCGGTAATCCCCTCTTCGGTTTGTGGCTGGCCTAATTCTTCTAAGGACGCTTCCATCCAGTACCAATGTATTGTTTTGTCTATGGCTTGGCCATCTAGGTGATATTGATGTTGCGTCAAACCTATCGACTCGCAAATGACGGGGGGTGCAATACCCGTTTCTTCTACCACCTCTCGAATCGCAGCCTCCGCCCAGGTTTCTCCAGGGTCAACCTTCCCTTTTGGTAGATCCCAGACACCACGTCGAAACATAATCAAAAGACGCTGTTTCGACCCTTGACCGTAGGTCACTACGCCTCCAGCTGCATGGATAGTTTGCCTAGGGTACCCATGCTGGATCGAATCGTTAGACAACATCAAAAAGTAGTTGATGCAAACTTTAAACGGAGTTGACTCAGTACAAAGGTCAAGTAGTCGCCCATCTCTTTGGTTCGATTCCCCTCTGTCATGGCCTCTAGCATCTCTAGTGTATCGATGGCATACTGTGCAGAGGACCGATCTTTCTCCTTCTGATTGGTCGCTGGGTTCTCCTCTTCCCCTAGTCCGACCATCGCAATTTGTTGGTGTTGTTGGACAAGCATCATAAATAAAAACTGGCGCTTTTGTTCAGGTGTTGCGCTATCAAGTGGATTTTGGGCAGATTCAGACATAAGGATTCGTTTGTGATTTCTTTTGCTGTATTTTCTAAAACATCCTCAAAGTTAAGAAAGCTTTCTGCCCTATGCACCGAGTTCAAAATTATAGAGTTCACAATTTTAGCGCTGGTCCTTCCCAGCTGCCCCTATCGGTTCTTGAACAAGTCCAAGACGAACTGCTAGACATTCAAGGAATGGGAGCCTCCATTATGGAAATCAGTCATAGAGGAAAAGTTTTTGGACCTATCTATGATCAAGTTCGTGAACGTCTCAGAGAGGCTTTGGGTCTTGATGACTCATGGCGCGTTGGATTTGTGACCGGGGGAGCAACGATGCAATTTGGACTCATTCCCATGAATTTCTTAGCTGAAACAGGCCGTGCAGCCTATTTTCACACGGGAACGTGGTCCAAAAAGGCCATAGCGGATGCCAGGCTTTACGGTCTGGTCGATCTCCCCTTTGACAGTAGTGAGTCCGATTTTGACCATGTTCCTCACCCGGGTCAATCATTTGAGCTGGACCCAGCCACGAGGTACGCCCACTTCACGTCAAACAACACCATCGTAGGCACCCAATTTGCTTCAGAGCCAGACACAGGTAGCATTCCACTCGTTTGTGATGCCTCCTCTGATTTTTTAAGTCGACCAATTGATGTGAATCGCTATGGCATGATCTATGCAGGAGCCCAAAAAAATGTAGGCCCTGCTGGAGTTACTATTGTATGTATTCGAGATTCCTTTTTGGCTTCGAACAAAGTATCTGACCGAGCCATCCCGGCCCTCATGAATTACGAGCAACATCTCGATCAAATGCCCAATACGCCTCCAGTATTTCCGATCTATATGGTTAATCTAGTCCTTGAGTGGTTGCTTGAGCAGGGTGGTGTCACAGCCATGCAAGAAAAAAGTAGCGCAAAGGCTGCATTACTTTATGATGAGATAGACAAAGATGACTATTACCGTGGCACTGCACAAAAAGAGTCCCGATCGGTGATGAATATTCCTTTTCGCTTATCAAACGAAGAAGCTGAACCACATTTTATCGAACAAGCCGAAGCGGCGGGGCTCCATGGCCTAAAAGGTCACCGTTTTGTGGGAGGTATGCGAGCATCTATTTACAATGCATGCCCGATAGAGAGTGTCAAGGCACTTGTTGATTTTATGGCTGAGTATCGACGAGTAAACGGGTAAAACGCCATCAAAAGAATCTTTCGGCAAGTGTCCAAAGATGATCCCAGCTTCGTGGGATAAAGATCAAAGGATAGACCCAACCCCATAATGCTCCGGCTAAGTGAGCTTCATGGTTTATGAGCCCCCCTTTACCCACCGCAGACATCCAAGAATACACCAAAAAACCTAGGCCAAAAATCCAAAATTTGTCTGTAGGAAAGAAAAATATAAACGTGAAAAGCACCGCCTCGACTGCACCAGAGGCTCCCAAAGTAGCGTAGTTAGGCTGTTGCCCATACCTGATCATCGACGGGAGAGCCGACACAACAAGTCCAGAGCCATACAACCCTAAAAAATGCCCCGCCCCAATAGCCTGCTCGACAGTGAGACCAAAAAACAACAGAACAATCATATTGGTGAGTAAATGCCAATTCGATCCATGGACAAACCCACTCGTGAGCAATTCATAATAGGTTTGCTGGCGTAAGACTCTGTATGGGCGCAACATCCAGCGATTCCAAACAGACTCTCGGAATCGAAACGCTACCAACGAAATCACAGAAGTACTTGCAATGAGGAGAAGAGTAAGGCTCATGGAGTTGAGGTCAACACAGATGGGAGCAAAAAAAAACGCTGGACGGTCGATCCAGCGCTTAGCCTAAAAGAGAGCAGGTTAATAAACTCAATGTTAAATTAACAAAGCATCATCAGAATTCAACATGTGAATTTTGGTGTCACTTTAATGATTAATCCCCGTGAACTTTTCATTTTTTTCCTCCAAAAAGCCCGTCCATCTACTTCTAGGACTCGTGCTTATTACCCTTGCACAAGGTTGTGCCTCAAGTCGTCCATTTAATCTTCCAGAAGGCGCGGTGGACCGGGGGAACACCCTTGGATCGGCACCCTTAAACAAAGGAGATGTGATTCAGGAGGGCTTGGCTAGTTGGTACGGCCCCAATTTTAATGGTAGACCCACAGCCAACGGAGAAACGTTTGACATGGATGGGATTTCGGCAGCTCATAAGACGTTGCCATTTAACACGATGGTCCGGGTTGAGAATCTTGATAATGGCCGCACCATTGATGTCCGCATCAATGACCGAGGACCCTACGTTGGAGATCGGATTATCGATTTATCAAAAGGGGCTGCTGAAGCGATTCAAATGATTGGACCTGGCACCGCGCGTGTTCGATTGATTTTGCTTGATAATGGTGACGCTCCTGTTCGCCCAGCAGCCATCAAAGACGAACTCTTTACCATACAATTGGCAGCCTTTGACAGCCGTGATGAAGCGATGGCAAAGGCGAAAACTGTTCGTGGTGCAACGGTAGAACGTCGCGTATCGAATGGAAGAGTCATTTATCGTGTGTTTTATGGCGCGTATAAATCTCGCAAACGAGCAGAATCGATCCTTGCACAACTTGAACGACGTGGTTACTCTGGGTATGTTCGCCAATATCAAAATTAGCCGACTCAAAATGAACCGGATTGGATTGATAGAGGTCTAATCGTTGTTATAGCTCGTATGAAAAAGAATATCATTGTTATTGGGTCAGGATTTGGTGGCTTAGGTGCCGCATCAAGACTGCTGTCGGCAGGTCACAATGTGACGGTCCTCGAGTCTAGAGATAAACCTGGTGGACGCGGCTACACCTACGAAATGGATGGATTCAAATTTGATGGCGGGCCCACGGTCATTACAGCGCCCTTTTTGTTTGATGAGATTTGGGAGGCTGCTGGTAAGAAAAGGGAAGATTATTTTGAACTTGTCCCCTGTGATCCGTTTTATCGAATCTTTGACTGGAACAATCAGCCTTTTGATTACAACGACAACCACGAGTTTATTCTCAGTGAGATTGAAAAACGGAATCCTCGCGATAAGGAGGGCTACACGAAATTTTTGTCCACCACCAAGGCCATCTTCGAAAAAGGATTTGTAGAGCTTGCAGATAAGCCCTTTTTGAACATTAGCGATATGCTCAAAGTAGCGCCTGATTTAGTGCGCCTAAAATCGCACGAAACGGTGTATCAATACGTGTCAGGGTTTATAGAAGACGAATTTTTGCGACGGTGTTTCTCGTTTCACCCACTTCTTGTCGGGGGGAATCCTTTTGACACCACGTCCATTTATGCCATGATTCATTATTTGGAGCGAGAATGGGGGGTGCATTATGCACTGGGTGGCACGGGGAGTATCGTCAACGCAATGGTGAAGCTCATTGAAGAACAAGGGGGACAACTCCATGTGAACCAAAAAGTGGATGAGATTTTGGTCTCTAATGGCCGGGTCAGAGGGGTTCAACTTGCCAATGGGGATAAGTTGGATGCAGACATTGTGGTTTCAAACGCAGACGTTGCGACAACCTATCGCAAACTCATTGCACCGCATCATCGCCGAAAGTATACTGATCGTCGATTAGAGCGGATGCGCTACAGCATGTCGTTATTTGTGATTTATTTTGGGACAAATCGACTCTACAGAGACCAAGGTTTGGCTCATCACAACATTATCCTTAGCGATCGGTACAAAGGATTACTCAAGGATATCTTCAAGAATAAAAAGGTTGCTGATGATTTCTCTCTCTATCTGCACATGCCAACCCTAACCGATCCATCGATGGCGCCTGAGAGACACGAGGCGTTTTATGTGCTGTCGCCAGTCCCTCATCTCGATAGTGGGACAGATTGGACGGAGTTTGCACCGATCTACAGAGACCGAATCATGAATTTTCTCGAAGAAAACTACCTTCCTGGGCTCAGCGATTCCCTGGTCTCAGAACACTACATCGATCCGCTTCACTTCCAAGACACGCTACATTCCTACAAGGGATCGGCATTCTCTGTGGAGCCCATCCTTACACAATCTGCTTGGTTCCGCCCCCAGAACAAGAGTGAAGACGTAGACGGGCTATACTTTGTGGGAGCTGGGACGCATCCAGGCGCTGGGCTTCCTGGAGTCTTGTCAAGTTCCAAGATTGCGGAGAACTTGATCGGTCCTAGTTAGCAGTTAGATAAACGCTTATCCTTTTTTGGACGCTTGCAGGGTTTTCCAGTCCTCTAGAAACTGCTCAAGACCTGCATCTGTGAGTGGGTGCTTAAGCAATGCAAGAATCACTTTGAGTGGCATTGTTGCCACATCAGCTCCCATTTCTGCGGCTTGAAGTACGTGCAGTGGATGACGAATGCTTGCGGCAAGAACCTCTGTTTCTAGCGCGTAATTATCATATATCGTGATGATTTCGGAGATCAAATTCATCCCATCATGAGAGACATCGTCGAGTCGTCCAATAAACGGTGAGATATACGAGGCGCCCGCTTTAGCAGCAATGAGCGCTTGGGTCGCAGAGAAGCACAACGTGCAGTTGGTGCGAATCCCTTCATCAGAAAAGGTCTTAATGGCTTTGATCCCGTCCTTAATGAGTGGGACCTTTACCACGACATTGCTTGCAAGACCCGCCAATCGACGCCCTTCCTCGACCATACCCTCATAATCGGTGGCAATCACTTCAGCGGACACATCACCATCCACAATCTTGCAAATTTCCTTGATATGCCCTTCAAAATCGTGTACCCCTATTTTGGCACAAAGGCTCGGATTGGTCGTCACTCCATCAAGAACGCCAAGGTCATGTGCTTCTTTAATTTCGTTGAGATCGGCTGTATCAATAAAAAATTTCATAATGCTGTGGGTTGAAAGCGTGTCCGCCTATTGAGTTTGGTAACTTTTTAAACCATTTTCACGTAAGAAAATACAACATCTCGCATTAAGACCATTTGGACAAATGAGTAAAACATCAGATTTCATTACAGGAGTCATCGTAGGCGCGGCCGTTGGGAGTGTCGCTGCGTTGTTATACGCCCCAGAAAAGGGCAAAACGATGAGAGATAAACTCTCCTACAAAGTGTCACATTACACAGACGAGCTCACAGCGAAAATCGAACAACTTCGAAAAGAGAGAGATCGCTTGGTTTCTGAAGCCAAGGAGCGAGGCAATCAAGTTGTCGATGAAGCTCGTGAAAAAGCAGAGGACCTTATGCAAGAAGCAGAAGAGTTGCTACATAATGCGTCCGAAGCTTTAGACGACAAAGCATAACGCGCCGAACATTGATGAATAGACACCGTCTATAAATCGAAGCAGCAGCTGATCCCCGTGGTGACGGGCGTACAGCAGGCTTCTAGAAGCGGCCTATTCCTCAGCCGCTCCCTCCTTTCCTTTTGCATCAGCTGGTGCAACAGACTCATCGCCAGAAGCGATCTCATCAAGTGTCGCATCGAGTGTTGAGATGGGCGATATGGCCTCCATCTCTGTTTTCGATCGTACAATGAGATTGTTGTATCGACGCAAACCAGTCCCTGCAGGTACTTTGTGACCTACGATCACATTCTCCTTGAGACCCAGTAAGTAGTCTTTCTTGGCTTCAATCGCTGCCTGAGTCAACACTTTTGTTGTTTCCTGGAATGACGCGGCAGACAACCAACTATCAGTAGACAACGAAGCGCGTGTGATACCAAGTAGAATAGGTCTCGAAATCGCAGGTTGCGCTTCGTGGAATTCCAATTCTTTCTTGTTTTCCTTGATCAATTCATTGTTAAGTTCGCGAGCTTCGCGACGATCCAGTAGCGCACCTCGAGAGAGTTCACTATCCCCTGGGTCATCGACAACAACCTTGCCAATCAACTCATCATTTTTACGATTGAGCTCAAAGCGGTCTACTTTGTCCTCTTCTAGATAGTGCGTGTCGCCAGAATCGGTCACTTCAACTTTCTGCATCATCGTGCGAACAATCACCTCGATATGCTTATCGTTGATGTTTACCCCTTGGAGGCGATAAACTTCCTGAATCTCATTCACTAAGTAGGACTGTACAGCAAATGGACCCGAAATGTTTAGGATTTCCTGAGCTGGAATGGTTCCATCAGAAAGTGGGTCTCCAGCGCGAACAAAATCATTTTCCTGAACAAGAATGTGCTTGGACAAGGAGATAAGATATTTCTTCACATCTTCTGGATTATCGCTCTCTTTCGGACGAATAATGACTTCTTGTGATCCACGCTTACGAGCGCCCATCTGAACGATACCATCAATTTCAGAAACCACAGCTGGATCCGAAGGACTTCGTGCTTCGAATAATTCCGTTACACGAGGTAGACCCGCGGTAATATCTTTCGATTTTGAGGTTGCTCGTGGAATCTTCGCAAGAACCTGACCTGCGGATACCTTCTCACCATCATCAACCACAATATGCGTATCGACAGGTAGCGTAGCTTCGCGAGTGTTGCCTTTACCCCCATTCACTACAATGGTCGGGACAAGATTCTTTTCACGATGCTCTACGATCACTTTTTCACGGTGACCCGTTTGCTGATCGGTATCTTCGCGATAGGTGACATCTGCGAGAATGTCTTTGTATTCAATCTTTCCGTCGATTTCACTGTAGATCAAGGCATTGTAAGGATCCCACTTGCACAGAGGCATTCCCTTTTGAACCATATCGCCATCTTCTACCATGATTTCAGAACCATACGGAACATTATACGACGCGAGAACCTTCCCATCATCGGCAAGGAGTCGAATCTCACCGGCACGGCTAAGTACAACGCTAGTCACATCTTCTCCGTCATCATACTCTACAACGCGGACATTCTCGAATTCTATCTTCCCATCGAACTTCGCCGTATGAGTAGAATCGGCTTCCATACGGGACGCTGTACCCCCAACGTGGAAGGTTCTAAGTGTTAGCTGTGTACCAGGCTCACCAATAGATTGAGCAGCAATAACCCCTACGGCTTCACCAAGCTGAACCATACGATTTCTCGTCAGGTCGCGACCATAGCACTTAGCGCAAACCCCACGTTCTGCTTCACAGGTGAGAACCGAACGAATATCAACTTCCTCGATGGACGTTTCGGCAATCTTCCGAGCTATTTTCTCGTCAATGAGTTCATTTGCCTCACAGAGCACATCATTTGTGAGTGGATCACGAATCTCTTCAAGCGATACACGCCCTAGAATACGATCTTCGAGACGCTCGATAATATCCTCATTATCCTTGAGGGCTTTCATCGTAATACCACGAAGCGTACCACAATCCAACTCGTTGATGATCACATCTTGGGCCACATCCACAAGTCGACGCGTCAAGTACCCAGCATCAGCTGTTTTGAGGGCTGTATCGGCAAGACCTTTACGCGCACCGTGTGTTGAGATGAAGTACTCAAGAACCGTTAGACCTTCACGGAAAGAGGAAAGAATAGGGTTTTCAATCACCTCGTTTCCTTGTTGAAGGGACGATTTCTGAGGCTTAGCCATCAGTCCACGCATCCCACCAAGCTGACGAATCTGCTCTTTAGAACCACGGGCTCCAGAGTCGGCCATCATAAAGACAGGGTTGAATCCATCACGGTCATCTGCCAGAGATTGGAATAGCGTCTCAGAGACACGGTTTGTCGTCGAGGTCCACTTATCAATCACCTGGTTGTAGCGCTCATTGTCAGTAATGAAGCCCATTTCGTAACGCTCTTGGATCTCACTGACCTCTTTTTGAGCCGCTTCAATAAGCTGACGTTTGGCGTCTGGGATGATGATATCTGTAAGGTTGAACGAAAGTCCTCCACGAGTCGCTTGCTCAAACCCAAGATTTTTCATGTTATCCAAGAACTGAGCTGTCTTTTGTGTCCCTGCTACGGCTACAATCTCACCGATAAGTACACGAAGCTGTTTCTTGCCAAGGGTCTTGTTGATGAAGCCCATTTCTGGAGGGACAATTTCATTGAACAAGACACGGCCTGTGGTGGTTTTGACCACTTCGGTCTGGACGCTACCATCCTCAGCAGGGACCATTGGAACACGGGCATTAATCTTGGCATGCAAATCGATATGACCTTGGTCATATGCAATGCGTACCTCGTCCATTCCTGAGAATGTTTTGCCCTCACCTTTGAGTCCATTCCCCATTTTTGTGAGGTAATAGATACCCAAAATCATATCCTGTGAAGGTACCGCAATCGGTCCCCCATTTGCAGGACTTAAGATGTTGTGAGAACCCAACATTAAGATGCTTGCCTCAAGAACCGCATCCTGACTTAATGGAAGGTGAACCGCCATTTGGTCACCATCAAAGTCAGC
>DDIC01000023.1:0-8563 GCA_002338335.1 Bacteroidetes bacterium UBA1860 | reverse complement strand
TTGGTCACCATCAAAGTCAGCGTTGAATGCTGTACAGGCAAGAGGGTGTAGACGGATGGCGCGATCCTCAATCAAAACTGGCTGGAAGGCCTGAATTCCAAGTCTGTGAAGTGTAGGAGCACGGTTTAGAAGAACAGGATGTCCTTTGATTACGTTCTCGAGGACTTCATAGACCACCGCGTCGCGACGATCCACAACTTTTTTGGCGCTCTTCACGGTTTTGACATACCCACGCTCAATCAAGCGACGGATCACAAATGGCTTGTAAAGTTCGACCGCCATCTCTTTAGGAAGACCACACTCATGAAGCTTCAACTCAGGGCCTACCACAATCACGGATCGACCAGAATAATCAACTCGCTTTCCAAGCAGATTTTGACGGAAACGGCCACTTTTCCCTTTGAGCATATCGCTCAAAGACTTGAGTGCACGATTGTTGTTTCGAATCGCATTGACTTTCTTCGAATTGTCGTAGAGCGAATCGACTGACTCTTGGAGCATCCGCTTTTCATTACGGAGGATAACCGCAGGCGCTTTGATCTCGATGAGTCGCTTGAGGCGATTATTCCGGATAATCACACGACGATATAAGTCATTCAAATCTGACGTTGCAAATCGGCCCCCTTCAAGAGGAACAAGAGGTCTTAGCTCTGGTGGAATCACTGGAAGAACACGTTGAACCATCCACTCGGGGCGATTCTCTGTGTGCTCATTACCAGAACGGAAGGACTCAACAACTTGAAGCTCTTTGAGAAGTTTTTTCTTCTTCATCTGAGACTTCTCGCTCTTGACCAACTCCTTCAACTCGTAGGCCCGGCTGTTGAGATCAATTCTGGCTAATAATGACTCGATGGCATCCGCTCCTTCCTTAACAATAAATTTGTCAGGATCGGAATCCTCCAACATTTGATTATCCTCTGGCAACGAATCCATGATTTCGTACTTCGTTTCTTCAGAAATCATGTCCCCTACTTTGACTCCTGCAATGTCCTTGGCTGCACCTGGCTGTGTTACGACAAAGGTCTCATAGTAGACAATTCGCTCAAGATTTTTGGAGCTGAGGCCAAGTAGATAGGCAATCTTGTTAGGTAAAGATTTGAAGTACCAAATGTGAACAATTGGAACCACCAACTCAATGTGGCCCATGCGCTCACGGCGTACAGCCTTGCGTGTTACTTCGACGCCACAACGATCACATACAATACCTTTATACCGAATTCGCTTGTACTTGCCGCAATGACATTCGTAGTCCTTTACAGGGCCAAAGATTTTCTCACAGAACAAGCCATCCATTTCAGGCTTGAATGTTCTGTAGTTGATCGTTTCTGGGGTCTTTATCTCACCATTGGATTTTTCCATGATGTTCTCGTCAGATGCTAACGAGACACCAATGCTTTGAAAATCCTTCGTGATGTTGAGACTTTGATTTGGGATTAAATTTTCCAAGTGGATTCCTCCGTATTTTCGGATGTTCTATCGATTACTCAACATGAATTTCTAGTCCAAGTCCTAGCAGCTCGCGCAACAGTACTTTGAACGACTCTGGCACATCACCTTGTGGGAGATTCTCTCCTTTCACAATCGCCTCGTAGATTTTCGCACGACCTTTGACGTCATCGGATTTCACCGTCAACATCTCTTTAAGGACATTCGAAGCTCCGTAGGCGTACAGTGCCCACACTTCCATCTCTCCAAGACGCTGACCCCCAAATTGAGCTTTACCGCCCAATGGTTGTTGCGTAATGAGGGAGTATGGTCCAATGGAGCGGGCATGCATCTTGTCTTGAACCAAGTGGTTCAGCTTGAGCATGTAGATTACCCCAACTGTGGTCGGTTGCGCAAACCGTTCACCGGTACGGCCATCAATCAGCGTCACACGGCCATCTTCAGGAAGACCCGCTTCTTTCATTTTATCCTGAACTTGATCAAATGTAGCACCATCAAAGACAGGAGAAGCAAACTTGACACCAAGCTCTTTTCCTGCCCATCCAAGAATGGTTTCATAAATCTGACCGAGGTTCATTCGTGAAGGTACCCCAAGCGGATTGAGCAAGATATCTACAGGTGTTCCATCTTCGAGGAATGGCATATCCTCCATAGGGACAATTTTGGCTACAACCCCCTTGTTACCGTGTCGGCCTGCCATCTTATCACCTACCTGCAGCTTACGCTTTTTAGCCACGTAGACTTTCGCCTTTTTGATGATTCCTGGTGGTAATTCATCCCCAACAGAAATTTGATAGACATTCTTCTTGTGTTGGGAATCAATGCCACGACGTTTGTCGCGATAGTTTTTGAATAGAAGCTGCACATTTTTGACCACTTCCTCATCCGTTGCCCAATCAATATTCTCATTGATCGTCATTGGATCGAGTTTCTCAAAGGCAGACTTTTTGTACTTCTCCCCTTTTGCAATGAGTTCAACCAAGGAGTAATTAAACACCCCGGGTGATGTCTTATCACGTAGTAAAGTGTAAATCTTGTCAGCCCACTGCTGATTTAATTCACTAATCTCATCTTCATAACGCTTTGATTCGTCCTCAAGACGTTTTTTCTCTTCCTTACGAGAGACGAGCTCGTCACGCTTACGGCTGAACATCTGGGTTTTGATGACCACACCAGAAACTCCAGGAGGTGTACGAAGTGATGCATCCTTGACATCACCAGCTTTGTCACCAAAAATGGCACGAAGCAGCTTCTCTTCAGGAGTTGGATCAGATTCGCCCTTAGGTGTAATCTTCCCAACCAAGATATCGCCAGAGTTTACCGTTGCTCCCACACGAATCACCCCTTCCTCGTTGATGTCAGCTGTTGCCTCTTCACTCACATTGGGTATCTCGCGGGTTAACTCTTCTTCACCACGCTTGGTGTCACGTACTTGTTGCTCAAATTCAGCAATATGAATCGATGTATAGACATCATCCTGAACAATACGCTCACTCACGATAATGGCATCCTCGAAGTTGTATCCACGCCATGGCATGAACGCAACAAGTAGATTTCGTCCAAGGGCAAGTTCCCCATTGTCGGTAGAGTATCCATCGGCAAGAGTTTGTCCTTCAACAACTTTGTCTCCAACCTTAACCACTGGTCTTTGATTAACAGTTGTATCCTGGTTGCTTCGCTCAAATTTCGTGAGTGTATAGCTCTTCACTCCGCCATCGAAATAGCAAACTTCTTCTTGCTTGCCTCGGTTGTAACGGACACGAATCTCCGTGCCGCTTACATAAACAACCTCTCCATTGCCTTCAGCTGTGATGATCGCACGTGAATCCTTTGCGGCACGACGCTCAAGACCTGTTCCAACAATTGGAGAGTCAGGGCGTAACAATGGCACACCCTGGCGCTGCATGTTTGATCCCATCAAGGCACGGTTGGCATCGTCATGCTCAATGAAGGGAATCAGCGCTGCTGCAAGAGACGTAATCTGGTTGGTCGCAACGTCCATGTATTCAACTTCCTCAGGCTTCGCAAGACCAACGTTGGAGTCGCGGAAACGTGAGAAAATGGAGTCATTCTCAAAGCTACCATCCGTTGCTAATGGAGCATTAGCCTGGGCAATTACCGTTTCGTCTTCCTGCTCGGCTGCTAAGTAATCAATCGATTTAGAGACTTTGCCACCCGTTACCTTGCGGTACGGAGTTTCAATAAAGCCAAAATCATTGACCTTTGCATGAATACAGAGTGACGAAATCAGTCCAATATTTGGACCTTCAGGCGTCTCAATGGGGCAAAGACGTCCATAATGTGTGTAGTGAACGTCACGAACCTCAAATCCAGCTCGCTCTCTGGTTAGACCTCCTGGACCAAGAGCAGACATCCGGCGTTTGTGAGTGAGCTCTGCCAGTGGATTTGTTTGATCCATGAACTGAGAGAGCTGATTGGTTCCAAAGAACGTATTAATCACGCTAGAAACTGTACGTGCATTCACAAGATCTTGGGGTGTGAGCTGCTCAGCATCCCTAGAACTCATACGCTCACGAATAGTACGCGCCATACGTGCAAGACCGATCGCGAATTGCTGGCCAAGCTGCTCACCCACGGTTCGGACACGTCGATTACTCAGGTGATCAATGTCATCCACCTGAGACTTCATGTCCTTGAGGCGAATGAGCTCCTTGATAATCGTGATGATATCTTCTTTGGTGAGATATTGAATCTCTTGATCGATATCCAGTTTCAGACGCTTGTTCAGTCTATAACGGCCAACTTCTCCTAGGTCATATTTTTTATCGCTAAAGAACAAACGCTCCAGAACTTGGCGAGCGGTCTCCTTGTCTGGCATATCACCCGCACGAATCTGCTTGTAGACCTCTGCGAGAGCCGTTTCTTCATTCCACGTTGGGTCTTTACGAAGTGTGTTGTAGATCACAGAGCGATCAGACTGCTCAGGATTGATCGTTTGGACCAGCGCAGACTGAAGGCCGCGCTCTTTGAACAACTCAAAGTCATCCTCTGTTAGTACATGATCACGATCAAGGACTACAACTTCTTCGGATACCGTTGAAATTTCACCCGTCTCCTCGTCTGTGACTTCATTTTCAACCTGATCGAAGATCTTCGTTGCTAGTTGACGTCCAACGGCCCGTTCTGTAAAGAGTTTCTTGTTTTTGAACTCAACTTTTTCGGACAGATCAAACATGCCTAGGAGTTCTTCGTCTTCAGAAAAACCTAAAGCACGTAGCAATGTGGTCGCGGTGATCTTCTTTTTACGATCGATGTAGGCCCATAAAACGTCACGAATATCGGTCGTAAACTCAATCCAGGAACCTTTAAAAGGAATAACACGCGCCGAATAGAGTTGCGTACCATTAGGGTGGAGGCTTTGACCAAAAAAGACTCCTGGTGAACGGTGAAGCTGACTCACAATTACGCGCTCGGCTCCATTAATAATGAACGTCCCTTGGCGAGTCATCCAAGGCAAGTCTCCCAAAAATACTTCCTGTTCGATCACCTCTTCTGGCTCATCGGAGTCGCCCAGTGTAGACAAACGAAGCTTTGCCTTCAAGGGTACAGCATAGGTCAATCCACGCTCTTGGCACTCTTTAAGCGAGTACTTTGGCGTTTCCACTGTGTAGTATAAGAAGTCCAATCGATGGGTCTCTTTGGAGTCCACAATCGGGAAATTCTCATTAAATATTCTTTGTAATCCTTGATTTAGGCGATCTGAAGGCGCAATATCGAGCTGGGCAAACGTTTCAAAGCTAGCAAGCTGGATATCCAAAAAGTCTGGGTAATCAACAACGGTTTGTGTACGGCCAAAACTTAGACGCTCTGTGAATGGGATTTTCTCCATAGACTCTGTTGGGTGGGCAACCCTTTGGTTTGGATGATTTACGAACTACTCTATGTATTCACGTTGTATCCACGTTCAAATGAATACAAGGTCCATAGACAAGGATAGCCAACCACGTTTCTGCGGTTGGCTACACCCTTTCTATAGTCTTAAAACTTACTTAAGCTCGACTTCAGCGCCAGCTTCTTCAAGTTTTGCTTTCATGGCTTCGGCTTCATCCTTAGCAACTGCCTCTTTGAGGGTGCCAGGAGCGCCGTCCACTAGATCTTTGGCTTCTTTCAGCCCAAGACCTGTGATACCACGAACTTCTTTAATCACAGCAATTTTGTTTCCGCCTGCTGATTTTAGAACGACATCAAATTCGCTCTTCTCTTCGCCAGCACCTGCGTCTCCGCCGCCGGCAGGGCCAGCAACAGCAACAGCTGCTGCAGCTGCAGGCTTAATGCCATATTCGTCTTCCAGAACTTGTGCAAGTTCGTTTGCTTCTTTGATGGTAAGGTTTACTAGCTGTTCTGCTAGGTCTTTTACGTCCGCCATGGTTTATCTCCGTGAGTCGTTTTGTTTGAAATTGGTTTAGGATTCTGCTTTTTTAGCAATGGTGCTTAGAGCGCTTGCAATAGTACGTCCAGGGGACTGGATTGCACCCACTACATTTGACATCGGTGCTGTCAGCAAGCCCATAATATCGCCGATAATCTCTGTACGGCTCTTTAGGGATGCGAGTGTCTCGAGTTGAGAATTGTCATAAAGAACACCATCAATAATCGCAGCCTTAAACGCAGGCTTTTCTGATTCTTTGAATGATTCCTTTATCACTTTGGCTGGTGCAGCCAAATCCTCTTGGACAAATGCGAAGGCATTTTGCTCTTCTAGATGATCATAAATGGCCTCATAGCCACCTACTTCATCCATAGCACGCTTAAGCAGGGTGTTTTTAAAGACTTTGTAGTTGACCCCGTTCTCTCTGAACTTGGTGCGTAATGCTGTGAGTTCATCCACAGACATATTTGTGTAGTTGGTTACATACACAGCACCAGCGTCCTTTAGGAGCTCGGCAATCTCACTAACAACTTCCTTTTTTTGTTCCAGCGTAGGCATGGAAGGATCCTGAGTTTAGAGTGATGAAATGGTTGAGCGGCTCAATGGAATGCTAGGGCCCATCGTGCTAGACATAAATGCACTCTTGATGTACGTCCCTTTTGATGACGACGGTTTCATCTTAATGATGGTCGAAATCAACATTGCAGCGTTCTCGCGAAGAGCATCCTCGTTGAAGCTTGTTTTCCCAATGGAGGTGTGAAGGATACCCGCCTTGTCGACACGGAAATCAATCTTTCCGCTTTTGAACGACTCAACAGCATCTTTAACATCCATCGTCACCGTTCCGCTTTTTGGGTTTGGCATCAGTCCGCGAGGTCCGAGTACTCGGCCTAGCTTTCCTAACTTACCCATTACGTCTGGAGTGGCGACGATCACGTCGATCTCAGCCCAACCTTCTTCAATCTTGGCGATGTAATCGTCCAAGCCAACATGATCCGCTCCTGCTTCTGTCGCTTCTGCTTGCTTGGCTTCGTTCACCAAGGCTAGCACTCGAACAGAACGGCCCGTTCCATGTGGAAGTGAGACTGTACCACGAACCATCTGGTCCGCATGACGAGGATCAACACCCAAACGGATGTCTAGGTCAACAGATTCATCAAAAGAGGCAATTTTTGCCTGCTTAACAAGTTTACACGCTTGATCAAGTGTGTATTCTGTGTCTTTGTCGATGAGCTCTGATGCTTTCGCGTATTTTTTACCGCGTTTAGCCATATCAATGGTTAATATTAAACGTTATCGAACGACCCTTAGGCCCATAGATCGCGCTGTACCAGCGATCATTTCTGCAGCTTTCTCAATATCAAAGGCATTGAGATCTTCCATCTTTACTTCCGCGATCTCTTTGCATTGATCCCAGGTAACTTGACCGACTTTTGCTCGGTTTGGTTCACCGGAACCCGATTTGATTTTAGCCGCTTGCTTCAGCAAAACAGGTGCAGGGGGAGTCTTCGTTTTAAAGGAGAAGGACTTATCAGCGAAGACGGTGATTTCCACAGGGGTAATCACACCTTGTTTATCCTGAGTAGCTGCATTAAAAGCTTTGCAGAACTCCATGATATTGATACCAGCCTGACCGAGTGCCGGACCTACTGGAGGTGCGGGACTGGCTTGGCCACCAGCAATCTGAAGTTTCAGGATTTTTTCAACCTTTTTTGCCATGGGTTGCGGGATTGATTCGGTTTAGTTGTTTGCTGCGTAATAGCTCACGTATTGCATCATGGTTTTGACAGTCGCTCAAGCTGCGTCTTCAACTTGGTTGATATCCACCTCAACTGGAGTCTTGCGTCCAAATATGGAGACAAGTACCCGAAGCTTCAGTTTATCGGCGTTCACTTCTTGAACGGTTCCATCAAATTCTTTGAACGGTCCGTCAATTACCTTGACGAGATCGCCCTCTTTGTACTTGATATCGACAACCACTTGGGATTCGTCGATCTCTTCTTCCGCGCGAACGCGGCTCAAAATATCATTCACCTCATGCTTCTTGAGTGGCTGAGGTGTTTTTTGACCATCCACAATGAGGAATCCCATGCAAGAGGGAGTGCTCTGGATTAAGTCATTCACTTCACTATCATAGGTCGTATTAAGCAGGATGTATCCAGGAAAGAAGTTCTTTTCTTGCTTCTTTTTCTTTCCTGCTTTGATTACAAGCACTGTCTCTGTAGGGACAAGAACTTCCTTGATTTTGTCTTCCAACCCAAGCTCTTGAATCTCATCCTGCAGATAGGCTTGGATTTTCTTCTCATGCCCCGAGAACACACGGACCACGTACCATTGATGATTTTGTACGTCTATGCTCATTGGTAAATGGCCTCTAAGATGAATGTGTAGAGCTGATCAACGCCAAAAATGAAAAGGGAGAGGATTATGGAAAATACCACAACAACAATCGTCTGATCGACGAGCTCTTTTTGAGTTGGCCAAGTGACCTTGCCCATCTCACGACGAACATCCTCTACAAAGGCTTGCACTTTATTCATCTACTTTGTCCTGCGCTACTGACACGCGTTTAGTTATTTGCACGGGTGGAGAGACTCGAACTCCCAACCTGCGGTTTTGGAGACCGCTGCTCTGCCAATTGAGCTACACCCGTAAGTGCAACTTCTGGCAGGAGTCAGCCCCTAGACCAGTCGTTGCAAACTGTTTAGTCTGTAATTTTAGTGACGA
>DDIC01000031.1:1297-3321 GCA_002338335.1 Bacteroidetes bacterium UBA1860 | reverse complement strand
GCGTTGGAAGGTCTCTTTTGCCATAATGCTTTGTCTGTTTTAAAGGTCGTTAGTTATGGGTTTAAGCTTGTGCTTCTAATATTTCTTTGGCTTTGCTCTCAGGCACTGCTGCGTAATGGTCAAACTCCATAGAGTATGCAGCACGCCCTTGTGTCAAGGAGCGCAGATCCGTTGAGTAACCAAACATTTCAGAGAGTGGTACGTGGCAACGGACCAAAGAACCATCCACGTTGTTTTCCATTTTTTGGACAATCCCTCGACGGCCGTTTAAGTCACCAATCACATCTCCCATGAACTCTTCGGGTGTTGTGACTTCAACTTTCATCACAGGCTCAAGTAATTGTGGTCCTGCTTTCTTGGCTGATTCACGGAATGCCAAACGAGCACAGAGCTCAAAAGAAAAGGCATCAGAATCGACATCATGGTAGGATCCGTCAAACAAGCGAACCCCTATGTTCTGCGCAGGATAGTTGGCTTGCACACCATTCCCCATGGCCTCACGGAATCCTTTTTCAACAGATGGGATATAGTCACGTGGAATATTTCCACCCACAACCTGATTAATAAACTTGAACCCTTCCGTTTTGGTTACCGACTTGTCCTCGTCATCAACACCAGCAAAATGCTCGATAGGGCCAATCTCAAACTGGACATCGGCAAATTTCCCACGACCCCCTGTTTGTTTCTTGTACACTTCGCGGTGCGTGATAGGCTTGGTAATCGTTTCGCGATACGATACCTGAGGCGCACCCACATTCGCTTCCACCTTGAACTCACGCTTGAGGCGGTCTACAATGATTTCGAGGTGCAATTCACCCATTCCCGCAATCGTCGTTTGACCCGTTTCATCGTCGGTCTGTACTTGGAACGTTGGATCTTCCTCAGCTAGTTTTACGAGGCCTGTGGTCAACTTCTCGGCATCTGCCTTAGACTTAGGCTCAACCGCAAGCTTAATCACAGGCTCAGGGAACGTGATTTTCTCCAAAATAATTGGATCATCCACCGAGCAGAACGTGTCTCCTGTGCGAACTTCCTTCACCCCAACAGCAGCAGCAATATCCCCTGCACGTACCACGTCAATGTCTTTCTTGTCGTTGGCATGCATCTCAAGAATACGTCCGACACGCTCTTTTTTCCCTGTTGTAGAGTTCAAAATGTAGGAGCCTTTCTCAAGGGTTCCAGAGTACACGCGGAAAAAGGTCAGTTTCCCAACATAGGGATCCGTCGCAATTTTGAACGCAAGCGCAGCAAATGGCTCGTCTGGGCTTGGCTTACGCGTCATCGCCACAGACTCATCACCTTCTTTGTGACCATTCACACTATCCACATCCAGCGGAGACGGTAGATATGCAAGGACTTTATCAAGAAGCGTCTGGACACCCTTGTTTTTGAGCGCTGTTCCGCAAAGGACCGGCGTGATAGATAAATCAATCGTCGCTGCACGAATTGCCGCATGAATCTCATCCTCAGAAATCTCCTCATCCATGAGGTACTTCTCCATGAGCTCCTCATTTTGATCGGCAATATTCTCGATCATAATCTTACGATACTCTTCAGCTTTGGCTTGAAGGTCCGCTGGGATATCGATTTCGTCAAACTTGGCACCGAGAGACTCTTCGTCCCAGATAATCCCTTTCATAGTGACAAGATCTATCACACCTTTAAAGTCTAATTCTGCCCCAATTGGGATTTGCAATGGAATCGGTGTCGCTCCCAGCTTGTTGCGCATTTGCTCGAGCACATTATAAAAATCTGCCCCCGTACGGTCCATTTTGTTGACAAACGCAATTCGTGGCACATTATACTTATTGGCCTGACGCCACACGGTTTCAGACTGAGGCTGAACCGCTCCAACAGAACAAAACACAGCAACAGCCCCATCAAGGACACGAAGCGAGCGCTCTACCTCCACCGTAAAGTCCACGTGACCCGGAGTGTCGATAATGTTGATTCGGTGATCTTTCCACAAACAGTGGGTTGCAGCTGAGGTAATGGTAATCCCACGCTCCTGCTCCTGCTCCATC
>DDIC01000031.1:0-1006 GCA_002338335.1 Bacteroidetes bacterium UBA1860 | reverse complement strand
CCACGCTCCTGCTCCTGCTCCATCCAGTCCATGGTAGCTGCACCATCGTGCACTTCGCCAATCTTGTGTGAGCGACCCGTGTAGAATAAAATCCGTTCACTAACGGTGGTCTTTCCGGCATCAATGTGCGCCATAATCCCGATGTTACGGGTCCGCAGCATTTGTTCTTTAATCTTCGGATCGGAAATAGTGACTGTGTCTGACATCGACGTGTGTTTTACAGGGTTTTAGCTAATGTGTTTAGAAACGGAAATGAGCAAATGCCTTGTTGGCTTCGGCCATGCGGTGCGTCTCATCTTTCTTACGAATTGCGCCGCCTTCATTTTTTGCAGCATCCATCAACTCGCGAGAGAGACGCGCAGCCATGGATTTGTCATTACGCTGACGAGATGCATTAATAATCCAACGGATACTCAATGCAGTACCTCGCTCTGTACGCACCTCCACAGGCACTTGGTAGGTTGCCCCACCCACACGGCGTGAACGAACTTCCACTGCCGGCGTTGTGTTGCTCAGAGCCGAACGGAATACATCCATTGGCTTTTCTCCTGTTTTTTCTTCAATAATTTCGAAGGCTTGATAAAGGATTTTTCGCGCAACATCCTTTTTGCCATCTCGCATGAGATTGTTCACAAATCGTGTTACCAACTTATCCTCGAATACAGGATCAGGCATGATTTCACGAATAACAGCTTTTCTTCTACGCATAGTCTTTGAATAATGATTGGTTCAGTTCAATCGATTGACTGCTTCGTTAGCTACCGCCGCCATCTTTAGGTTTCTTTGTTCCATATACGGAGCGGCTTGTCGTACGATCCGCAACGCCGGCTGTGTCCATAGTTCCACGGACGATGTGATAACGCACACCAGGTAAATCTTTTACACGACCACCACGCATTAACACGGTCGAATATTCCTGTAATGTATGACCTTCTCCAGGAATATAAGCAGTAACTCTCTTTTTTGTAGATAAACGTAATCTTGCAACTTTTCTTAAAGCCGAATT
>DDIC01000018.1:31133-37370 GCA_002338335.1 Bacteroidetes bacterium UBA1860 | reverse complement strand
TTAGATGCGCTAATGGGCGCTTCGGCCGGAGTCATTTCGATGGTGTCACTACCATACTCGAGGTCATAACTAAGCTGCACAAGATTTTCGTTGGGAAGCTTTCCTTTTTTACGAATCAGTCGAATCCCTCCTCCATGGCGAGCTGCCAAAGCTGCGGCTACTATGAATCCCCGCGATTCAATTCCAACCCAGTAATCTGGTTTCGACTTGGTTAAGGCTGCGATATCATCAATGGCGGACGTGAAGGCATGAGGGTCTGCGAGAAGTGGTTGAATGTCCCGATAAAGGATCCCCGGAGATGGAAAGTCGGGGATGTTGGCGATGTACTCGCGATAATCAAGGTTGGAGGACATAAAATAAGCGATTATTTAACTGAAATAGATTTGGAGGTGACAGCAAGAATGATGTAATTATGTTATAAACTTAATTAACGAGTCATCATGAGAGAGATTTTTAAGCCGTCTGATATTTTTATTCTTTTAGCGTCCCTATTTAGTATGGGCATTAGTATCTATTACTGGTTCTCGGGGATGAAGGATGCAGGCATGTTTATAGGAATATGGGTGCCATCTATTCTGGCTTTTGGAATCTACATCAAATTGTTGATTTACAACAAGAAATAACCCCATGTTTGATTCAGATATCTTTATTATCGGCATTTTTGCCTTTGGGATGCTTGTAGCGGGAGTCGGGTTCTCGATTTATGAGTTCAAAAAGATGCAGGACGAGCGCGATTAATCCTTTTTCCATGATTATTGGGCATCAAAGGGTCATTCTTCTTCTACTTCTACTGTTTTTTTCAACTACGGGCTGTTCAATCAAGGTGGGTGATGTAGCCATTAGTCGATCGACAGGAGACGAGTTTACCCTCGTAGAGCATGCCGTACCCGCTAAAGATGGCCGCCTTGTTAGTCGGTTGGCGTTACTCAATGGCGCTGATGAACTTGCCTATCCAGATAGCACCCTTGAAGTGCTGTCTGATTCGTTAATGGACTCGTATCGAATTTATCGGGTGATTGCAGGTACGAAATATGAAGTGCACCTACTAGGGGATCAATTTATGTTTCGGACCGATTAATCCTTTGGGTTAATTCCAGTATAAACTCTTCGATCTCTGCTCGTTCTTACTCGTCTTCGGTTTTGCTGAGCAGCATTACTCGTTGGGATCTCAAGATCTTGAGCCTTCTAGCTGACACCTGTTCGAGTTCTTCCTCAAGTAGGCGGATCATGCGCTTACGTTGGATAGTTCACGCAGCAATGCAGTGACCTTTTCCCGAATCGTGTCTCGAACCACTCTAAATTCATCTGGACCCATCTCGCGAGGATCAGGGATATCCCAGTCAATGCGTTGTTTCGCAGGCACCCATGGACATTTATCCCCACAGCCCATGCTAACCACAGCATTAAGTGGCTCATCCGTGGGTAACTCATCGACCGACGTGCTGTCGTGCGTTGACAAATCATAGTCAAGCTCAGCCATTGCTTGGATAGCTCTCGGGTTAATTTTCCCCGATGGCGCGGATCCTGCACTATACGCCTCTACAGCGAAACCACTCATGTTCGCAAAGGCTTGGGCCATTTGGCTTCTGTTGGAATTTTCGATGCAAACAAAGGCGATTTTTAGCATTCTTACGTTGGTGCTATTTCTTGAATTAGTTTGGCGAAGCTGTTCAAAAACCTCGGTTGCGTGTTTTCACGTTGCGATTACGTAAACTACTCTTCGTTTGTAATCAAATTATAAAGTCGATCAAAAAACGTTGCAATGACAGCGCCTAGTAATGGAGCCGTAACATAAATCCAAAAATGCGTGTAGTCACCTAATACTGCTGCAGGACCAAACGAACGTGCTGGATTCATGGATGCACCTGTAATTGGTCCAGCAACTAGAGCTTCTATGAAGATAATTCCACCAATCACTACTCCAGTTAGCAAACGATTCGATTCAACGGCTAGAATCCTGAATATCGTGATCATGAGCATAAACGTCAGAAACACTTCCAGCGCAAATCCTTTCCATTCCGCGACAGATAGAGATGTCATTCCGAGATTTCGATCCTCCGGAAATAGAATGTGAATCGATAGAGAAGCCGCAAACGCCCCGAGAAACTGTGCTATTACATAAAACAATGAGTCTAGAGCAGAGATCTCCTTTTTTAGCCAAAATGATAGGGTGACAGCTGGATTGATGTGTGCACCAGATATAGGGCCAAACATGTAGACCATTAACGCAACGATGGACCCAAATGTTAAGGATATTCCAAGATGACCAATAGGCTGAAGACCTGCGGCCGTGTATGCTGTATTGACGACAACTGCGCCTGTACCAAAAAAAACTAGTGCAAAAGTGCCAGTGAATTCTGAGAGTGCTTTTTGTAGACGATGTATCATTGGGTGTATAATTAGTCTAAGATAGTGTGTAAGTCGTCCATCAAATCCTCCACATCTTCGATTCCCACACTTAGTCTTACTAGTCCGTCGGCGAGGCCTGCTTTATGACGAATGTCGGCTGGAATAGATGCATGGGTCATCGTAGCTGGATGATTGACCAGACTCTCAATACCACCAAGGCTTTCCGCCAAAGTGAAAAATTTGAACCGGGAAATCTTCGCCGCAGTCTCTTCTACAGAGGCTTTTAGCTCAAAGGAGACCATGCCCCCAAAATCGGACATCTGCTTGGCTGCCGTCACATTTCCTGAATGACTAGCCAGGCCTGGGTAGTACACCTTGGCTACTTTGGGGTGCTGTTCAAGCATATGAGCAATCGATTTGGCGTTAGTGCAATGACGATCCATTCGCACACCCAAGGTTTTGAGGCCTCGGTGGGTGAGCCATGTTTCAAATGGAGAGGGATTCAAGCCCATGGATAGCCGTGCAAAATCAAACGCTTCTTTGTATTGCGCATGATTCGTGACAATGGCCCCTCCTACTACATCGGAATGGCCTCCAATGTATTTTGTCGTGCTATGCCAGACAATATCTGCGCCCAATGTGAGAGGCTGTTGTAGTGCCGGTGAGGCAAACGTATTATCAACAAAAGAAATCACATTATGCTTCTTGGCTGCTGAACACGCTTCCTCGATGTCGGTGATTCGTAGCAAAGGGTTGGTCGGGGTTTCGAAAGAGAGCAAGGTGTAGGACCCCGTTGTTAGCTCCTTTTTGACTGCTTCAAGGTCCTCAAAAGGCATCGTTTTGAAGCCAATGCCCATCTTTTCAAATACCTTGGTCATGAGCCGGTATGTCCCGCCGTACATGTCATTAATACCTAGAACATTGTCCCCAGGTTTAAGAATATTCAACAGAGCGGTCACTGTGGCTAGACCACTGGAAAAGACGGTCGCGTAGGTTCCTCCCTCAAGTGCTGCAATTGCTTGCTCAAGATTGGTGAAATTAGGATTTCCTGCTCTTGTGTAGTCATACCCCTTGGTTTGAGCTGGATGCTCCTGGGCATAGGTCGTTGTTTGATAAATCGGGGGGATAACGGATCCAAACTCTTTTTCTGGTTCCTGACCGCTGTGAACGGCTTTGGTATTGAACTTTGTCATGGTTGAAAGGCTGTTGTTGTCTTAATTGGACCTATACTTTATAACCCTGTTTGGCCATCCATTCATCATTATACATCTTCGAAAGATATTTTGCCCCACTATCTGGAATGACGGTTGCGATGCGTAAGGGTTTGCCAGGATGATGCTTTTGGTACTCAGGGAGATGTTTTGATGCGAATTGAAGTGCTCCCCAGACATTGGCACCCCCTGTTCCTCCTCCCAAAATACCCTCTTCTTGAGCCAAACGACGCCCCATGCGAAAAGCTTGCTCATCATTAAAAGGAATCACATCGTCAATCACCGAAAAGTCAATCGCTTTTGCAAGATGATCCTCCCCTACTCCTTCCACTTCATATGTTCCAATTTTTGAGGGATCCTCCTGCCCTGTCTTCCAGTAGTGATAATAAATCGAGCCAATGGGATCTGGCATGACAATCTGGATAGAGGGATTTTGCTCTTTGAGAAAGCGGCCCGTCCCGGTAATTGTCCCCCCAGTGGAACCACTTGCAACAAATACGTCGACATCGTGCTCCATTTGATCCCAAATTTCAGGGCCTGTCGTGAGGTAATGAGCCTCTGGATTGATGGGGTTATCGTACTGATTAATCCGAAAAGCACCGAGCTCATTGGCTAGATCGAGCGCAGCTTGAACGTAGTGATTGGGGGTCCCTGGTTCTGCTGTTGTTGGAAATACTCGCACTTCAGCCCCATAGGCTTTGAGGGAGTTTTGCTTCTCTGTGGAGACTTTGTCCGGCATGGTGAGGATCACCTTATACCCTTTGAGTGCACCTATCATAGCCGTGGCAGCACCTGTATTCCCAGAGGTGTTCTCCACAATTGTTCCTCCAGGCTGAAGGTCACCACTTTGCTCCGCTTTATTGAGGATGTGGCGAACGATACGGTCCTTGATGCTTAATCCCGGGTTCATGAACTCGAGTTTGGCATAAAGCTCAATGCCGGGATGATCAGCCATTATTTTCTGGAGAGGAACCATTGGGGTGTTTCCAATCGTGTTTAGAAGAGGCAAAGATGGCTGACTCATATTCAACTGTTTATCGTATTTAAACTGGTTTATGATTACTCTAAAGCCAAGTAATCATTGAAATTATCCTCTTAGTTTATCTAATAGGAGGCATAGACCTCTTGGCGACCATCCTCGTAGAATACAATCACATCGTAGGGATCATTGGGTGCACCTTCAACTTCCATTCCGGGAGAATTGATTGGCATCCCTGGCACGGCTAAGCCTTTGGCATCTGGCTTCTCAAGCAATAATCTTTGAATTTCTTTGGCGGGCACATGACCTTCTACAATATACCCTTCCACAACAGCTGTGTGGCACGATCGTAGATTTTGTGGCACGCCCAGCTCATCTTTTTTTAGATCCATACGATCCACATTCACCCCCTCCACTGTGTATGCATTGTCTATAAGATGGTCTTGCCACATCTTACAACAGCCACAGGATTCAGATTTATAATTCACAATCTGAGCGTCTGCGGTGGGAGGATTTTGGACGCTGTAAATAATGACTGCAACCAAAGTGAAGGTAGCTAGTAAAAAACCAATCGCTTTTTTTGACATGGCGTGGGGTGGTTGGGAGTTTTGTATTACCTATAAAATACCGGTTTCAGCGGGATCTTCATGAATACTATTATTAGATCCTGGAGGAAATCTCTTGTCCTCAAAACAGTATTTTAGGTACTCCCGATCCTTATTCTAATTACCAGAATATCGCAACCACAATCGCCGTGGTTATCAACAAGAATACTGACAAGATTCGGTAATTCTTATACCAAACGACCCCACTCAACTCAGCGGTTTCCTCAGCAAAAATTTGCTTGTTATAAGTCAAAGTTTGGACCACTTCCTCAGACGGCGCAGTAGTTGCTAATGAAACGACCGCTTGGACAAGCATACACGTCACCATAATCATCGGACCCATGTGCAGGAAATGCAAGTCGTTTACCCATGGAATGAGTCCATTCACCTTGGAGACAATCACAAAGATACTTAGCGCTAATCCAGTGATTAGGGCTGCAAATGCACCATTGGCATTGGCTCGCTTCCAAAAAAGCCCCAAAATGAACACCGCAACCACAGGAGGAGCAATAAATGACAACACCATTTGTAGATACTCCCACACAGATGAAGAAATCTTGTCAATATACTGTGTCCAGAATGCAGCCAACATCACCAAAACAAATGTCGCAATTTGCCCCACACGAACAAGCTGCTTGCTTGTCATGTCTGGCTTGATCTTTTGGACAAAATCCATGGTAATGAGCGTCGATGCAGAATTCATTGTAGCCGATATACTCGATGACATTGCAGCCAACAAGCTCGCTATGACTAATCCTAAAATCCCCGTTGGTAGAAGATTATAGATCAAGACAGGATAGGTCATGTTGGGGCAATCACTAAGCTGTGAACAAACCTCCATGGCTCCCTCTTTTTCAATCATAAAGTTCAGAGAGCTAATATCTAGATCAGAGAACAACACAATTGCAATCACCCCAGGCACAATCATGATGAAGATTATCGGGATTTTCATCAGACCAGCCGCTAACGCTCCCCAACGTCCATGATTCAAATCTTTGGCACTAAGGACACGCTGTACCATAAACTGGTTATTAGCCCAGAAGTAAAAACCAAGCAGTGGAACTCCAAATAGAAGCCCAGTCCAAGGCATATA
>DDIC01000018.1:22020-30821 GCA_002338335.1 Bacteroidetes bacterium UBA1860 | reverse complement strand
GAATCATCATCTATGGGCCCCGCCATATCAAAAACCTCATCGGCTGGTTTAGCGAGTGTGCCTTGATTGTGCATAGCATCAAGTCCAGCCATCATGCCATCCCAACCACCTACACTACTCATTGTGAAGTAGGTGAGTAATATCGACCCCGCAAAAAGCAACACCGCTTGCACAACCTCAGTGTGAACAACGGAGGATAATCCCCCTGGGATTGTATAAGCTGCTGCAGCAAAAGCCAATAGAGCAATCATCACTCCTGATGGAATGTCTGGAAAGACAATTCGAAGAATCAAATTACTGGCATACAGTCCTGTTGCGGTATCAATTATGACATTCCCGACAATCGTTATCGCTGAAAAATAGTACCTAGATCGAGCATCATACCTCTTTTCCAAGAACTCCGGCATAGTATAGACCTTCGACTTGAGATAAAAAGGCATGAAAAACACAGCGAAAAACACCAACACAACAGCTGCCATCCACTCATAGTTATATACGGCCGTATTCGTCTGAAATGCATCCGCACTAAGTCCAATTAACGTGTTACTGCCTAAATTGGCTGCAAGAAGCGAGAGGCCTACAATCGGCCACGTCATGTTCCGCCCAGCGAGGAAGTAGTCTTCGGATGATTCACCACGACCCTTACGAATCCCGTACCAAATAATCCCCACGAGATAGACTACCAAAATGACAATATCAATGGTGCCTAACGATAGATTTTCCATAAGAAATTAGTTTTTGTTCCCGATCGATCCGTTGATAGTGAAAGAGCTCGTTCGTAGAACAAACCATCCAAGCCTATCTCCATGATATCGTTGAGCTAATGTAACACATGACCAAGGACATCACCAAGTTTTTTAGCTCAAAAAAGCGGTTTTTATGTCCCTATCAGCACTCAAGATTTCTACTTGAAGCTGAACCGCATCTAGACTTGGCTATACCGTCACAGAACAGCGCCTAACGCCATCAGCGAGAGCCTCAAGCGGGCGGTCGCTACTCGGTATAAACTCTTGACCCACATACCCGTTGTAACCTGTTCGAGCAATTGCCTCCATAATGGCGGGGTAATATAGCTCCTGGGACTCATCAATCTCGTGACGCCCCGGCACCCCACCGGTATGATAATGGGAGAAATAGTCCCCATAGGTTTGAATCGTACGAATCACATCCCCTTCCATAATTTGCATGTGGTAAATGTCATAGAGCAGCTTGAATCGATCACTACCTAATGCGTCAACCAAAGCAACTCCCCACGCCGTTGAGTCGGCCATATAATCTGGATGATCCACCTTGGAGTTAAATAACTCCATCGTCACGGTAACATTATGCTTCTCCGCCAACGGCATCAATCGCTTGAGCCCGGTAACGCAATGCTCCAACCCCTCTTGATCGTCCATGCCATTACGATTGCCCGAAAAGCAGATAATTTTATTATACCCTGCATCCGCAACCTTAGGAATTATAGAACTGTAATCCGCATATAGTTGATCATGTGCATTAGGATCATTAAACCCAACTGTTAAACCTAATGACTCTGCACCGTTGGGCATCGCACAATCCAAGCCATACTTTTTTAAAGTGCCCCACTCATCAGGACCCACCAACTCCACAGAAGTAATCCCCATTGGAATCACTCGTTGACAAAACTCTTCGAAGGGAATGGACTCATAGGGCCATCGGCACACACTGTGACGAATAGACGACTTTTGGGTAGAAAAAAGCGATGGCTTTGCCTCTGACCATCTAGGGTAGAAAAGTACTACAGTAAAAGCTCCAAAGGAAGCTCCTAATCGTTTAAGGGCTTGTTTTCGATTCATTCGTCAACCCAGAATAAAACGATCCCGATTCCTATGTTGCCCATGTACGTCCAACATCCTCAAATTGGATGCAGCCTTGGTAAGGACCTGGAATAGCTGCATAGCGTAGGACTTGTGTAGCTCCAGCTTCTGATGTGAAGTACCCGACAACTGTCATCCATTTCATCTTCATGAAGTAATCAGGGATTGATGTGTTTTTGAGCGTTTCTCCTTGACCTGAAGCAGTTTTATGTATCTCCATAAGGTATTCAGCCTGAACTGTACTCTCTGCGTCTGCAAAGGGTACTCCAAGATCCAATTCAGACTGCTCCATAAATTCATTTAGCTCGTTCATAAATGCCGTTTGATCATCTTCAGATGAGTTACGAGTCAGAAGCTCATCGATAAAGCCTGGAATCCCAGCCTGAGATGCAGAAGGCGTATCCGTTTCTGGAAAAATGGTATCAACAACCGCTTTAATTGTTGTAGCTTGATCCTTATCAAAAGCCACTGGAGTCCATTCTCCTGCTTGAGGGGTACATCCATTCAGAACTCCCGTGAGTGCAGGAGCAAACACAAAACCACCCATCATCAAGCCTGCACGCCGGATGGCTTCTTTTCTAGAGATTAATTGCTTTTCACTTAGCGACTGATTGAACTCTTGTTTTCTCATGATAGTTTTCCTTTTTCAAGTTGATCTGCAGCATAATTAGCTGCTCGAGCTGAAAGTGCCATGTAAGTAAGTGAGGGGTTTTGACAACCAGAAGAAGTCATACACGACCCGTCTGTGATGAAAACATTGGGCACTTCATGAATTTGATTCCACTTGTTCAATACAGAAGTTTTTGGATCACGTCCCATACGCGCTGTACCCATCTCATGAATTCCTTGACCTGGACCATAAGGGCGGTCATATGGAGTTACATTTTTAGCGCCCATAGCTTCTAACATTTCTGCTGCATCATTAGCCATATCCTTACGCATCTTGTACTCGTTGTCCCGAATGGAAACATCGAACACAGCGGTTGGGAGACCCCATTTATCGAGCTTTTCATGATTAAGTGTCACCTGGTTATCCTCGTAAGGTAAAAACTCACCGAATCCTAGCATTCCTATCGTCCATGGACCTGGTTTTGCAGCAAAGTCTTTAAGATCCTGACCTAAAGCGAGCTCAGCAATCGCACGGCCCCAACCATCTCTACCGCTACCCCCTTGGTAACCAAAACCACGAACGTAGTCACGTGTTTCATTATCTACATTACGAAATCTAGGGATATAATAACCCTGAGGACGACGCCCCCAAGTATATTTATCCTCAAATCCCTCAACAACTCCGTCAGCTCCAGCTAAGAAGTGATGATCCATAACATTACGCCCTACTTGATCGGAATCATTTCCTAAGCCAGTAGGAAAACGATCCGAAGTCGAGTTAAGCAGTATCATTGTTGACCCAACGGTAGAGGCATTCAAAAACACAATTTTAGAATGATATTTGAGCATCTCACCCGAAAGCTCGTCAATTACATTAACACCAGACACTTTCCCAGTAGAATCATCATACTCTAATGAATGGACAATGGAATGAGGTCTCAAAGTGAGGTTTCCTGTGGCGGCAGCAGCTGGCAGTGTCGCAGCATTGGAACTAAAGTATGCACCATAAGGACACCCACGTGAGCAAAGATTACGAGTCATGCACTGCCCACGTCCGTTGTGAGGTACTGTCAGATTGGCCATTCTGGGATTGGTCAAGACGCGACCAAATTTTTCCTTTATAGCTTTTTTGAGTTCTTTTTCAACACAAGAGAGCTCCATGGGGGGTAAAAATTCACTATCAGGTAACTGAGGTAATCCCTCTGCCTGCCCACTAATCCCTGCAAATTTCTCAACATATGAGTACCAAGGAGCAATGTCATCGTAACGGATAGGCCAGTCTACTCCATGACCATCTTTGAGATTGGCTTCAAAATCCATTTGTGACAAGCGTAAAGAAAAACGACCCCACATAATTGAGCGCCCACCAACATGATATCCACGCATCCAATCAAACCGTTTCTTCTCTTCATACGGTTGATCTGTGTCTTTTACCCACCAATGCTTGGTTGATTCTTTGACTGTATAGCCAGTTCTCATTTGTTTATCGTAATGCTTACGCTCCTCAAAAGGTATGTCATCATTGGGTGGAAGCTCCCAAGGATCAAGGTTCATCGTAGGATAATCCTTGACATGCTCAACATTGCGACCACGTTCTAGGACCAACGTTTTTAGCCCCCTTTCGGTGAGTTCTTTGGCTGACCATCCGCCACTAATGCCTGACCCTACAACAATCGCGTCGTAGGTCATATCCTGTTTTGCTTGTCCGTTTATATTCATTTAAAGTGGTCGAATCTTAAGGTTTCTAAATTTTACGAGATCGTCATGATCTTGCAGAGCAATATGCCCTTCAGCGGCCGTTCCAAACTCAGGGTGCGGCGCAAATTTGCTGCCTGCTACAAGGTTTTTCCATTCTTCTGTGGATCGATCAAAACTGAGCACCATCTCTCCATTTTGCCAGTGCTCAATCACGTCGCCTTTGGCTACAATCTTTACACTATTCCACTCACCATTTGGTTTTGCATTTTGAGGTACTGCAGGAATTAGGTCGTAGAGAGATCCAGCTTTGCGATTGCCATCAACACCCTGATCGGCATCGGGATGGTTCTCATTATCAAGAATCTGCATCTCAGGACCTGACCAATACAACGCCTTGTCCTCCTGCTCTATGACATGATAGAAGATGCCACTGTTACCCGCTTCGGAGAGCCACCATTCAAGCTTCAATTCAAAATCTCCATAGGTCTCTTTGGTGATAATGTCGAGTCCATATTGGTCGTTTCGCTGTTCAGGATCGAACACCATCGCCCCGTCTTCCACAACCCAACCCGCTGGGATGGCTTCTTGATTGTAAACTCGCCAGTGCTCCATGGATTCACCATCAAATAGAAGCTCCCACCCATCTGAGATTTCCTGTTCCGTCAGAGTATTATGTACCATAGAGTCCGAAATCGTCCTGTTGTCAGGCTCTTGTGGGATGCATGCGACTCCAAGTAATCCAAGAGCTAGAGTTGATAGAATATATTTCATAGGTAAAGGGTCTAAGTTGCTAAGTCGCTTCTGTTACTTTTTTTCCAGCAGTTTTGAGCAGTTCCAACGTTGCTTGCACTCCATCAGCTTCACTTAAACGATCCCCCTCATATTCGATACCAATATACCCTGTATAGCCCGCATCCTTTACAATGGTTAAGATACGTTCGTAGTCCAGATTGACTTCATTGCCTAACTCGTCGAAGTCATTGGATTTTGCACTAACCCCCTTAGCATAAGGCATCAGTTCTTCTACACCCTTGTATGGATCATAAAGAACTTCTTCTACTGCTTCCTCTGGGCTAATTCGAAAATTACCAAAGTCAGGAAGGGTTCCGCAATTATCTAGCCCAACACCTGAAATGACAGAGCTCAGCCATTCTCCATTTGAGGAGAGTCCACCATGATTTTCAACAATAACATTGATATCCTGCTTGGCAGCATATTCACTCAGACGACCAAGACCATCCATGGCCAGTTCTTTTTGTTCATCCCAAGTTCCAGAACTTTCAGCGTTAACTCTTACAGAATGACAGCCTAAATAAGTTGCTATATCAATCCACTTATAATGATTTTGTACGGCTGTTAAGCGCGCATTCTCATCAGGGTCACCTAAGGCTCCCTCATCATCAACCATCACTAATACATTACGGATTCCTTCGTTGTCTGAACGCTGTTTTAGCTCTTTGATATGAGCATCCCCAACTCCTTTTGTATTCGGATAGAACTGTGTGACATATTCGATAGCATCAATACCAAATTCATTACGTGCAATAGAAGCAAACTCTAGAGGATTGCGTCCTTGTATTACATTTGACGGATCATTTCGCTTAATCTCGTTCAGGCTTTGCCAGCCATTATACATTGAGGCTCCAAAGAACGTTTTGTGAAGCGACCACTGCGCTAAAGAAATGTCAAAAAACAAGCCTGTAGATGGTAACTCGCTTGGTGCACAACCTTGCACCCATATAGGCAATGTTGCAACACCAGCCGCCCCCGATGCAGAGAGTTTGAGAAATTCTTTTCGATTCATAGGATTATCATTTAAAGATTACATCTTTTCAATGTGCGAAAAAAAAGGGCTTCCTTCAAGAGGGTATGCAACCATGCATTTTAAGCCAACTGCAGTTAGGGTTTATTCTGCTTTTTGATAAACTCTCACATAGTCCACCAACATTCTTTGAGGCATTATGGTAGTATCGTCCGGATACCCAGGCCAATTACCACCTACTGCCACATTGAATAGCAAATAAAATGCTTCATCAAATGGCCAATTATAAGGTTCAACATCTTCAGGAGTTACAGAATGATAAGGTTCTCCATCTAAAAGCCATTGAATACCTCTGGAATCCCACCCAATTGAGTAAACATGAAAATCAGTTGCAAATGTACTCTTTGTATCCTTTATCTTCCCTGAACTGGATCCTTTATCATTGTAAGCATTTCCATAATGTATCGTCCCGTGTGCAACATCCGGCTGATGTCCAACTAGCTCCACGATATCAATCTCCCCACTCGCAGGCCAACCCCCATATTTATTTTCTTGAGGTAGCATCCATAATGCAGGCCACAATCCTTGTGTTTCCGGCATTTTGGCCTTGATCTCTATTTTCCCATACTTCCAGAATTTTTTGTCCTTTGTTACGATCCTAGCTGACGTGTATGGCTGCCCCATGAATGATTCTTTGTGCGCTTCGATCACCAAGAATCCATCTTCGATATAAGCATTTCGCTCTCTAGCAGTATAGCTCTGTAGTTCATTATTACCCCAACCTACCAATCCAAATTGTGAACCTGTACCAAGTTGAAATGTCCAATTAGAAGCACTTATAGTGTCGCCATCAAATTCATCCTGCCAAACCAATGAGTATTCATTGGTTAATTCATTTGAGTCTGTCGAAGAGTCTTTACATGAAAAAGAAAACAGTACAATTAGAGGTAGAATAAACCCATTAACTGCGCCCAGAGATAGTGTTCCAGATTTAATTATTCTAAATATTTCCATCTTACTCATCCAAGCCTAAAATTCGACGGTTAAGTGCAGGATCTGCATCGGTACCCGCAAAATCATCGAATGCTTTATCAGTGACCTCTATAATGTATTCATTAATGCGCTGCGATCCCTCTTTGGCTCCTTGTTCAGGTGATTTAATGCAACACTCCCATTCAAGTACAGCCCATCCTTCAAAGTCATATTTCGAGAGTCGACTAAAAATTCCACGGAAGTCTACTCGACCATCGCCTATCGAACGAAAACGACCGGGTCGATCAATCCAATCTTGATAACCACCCCAGGCACCACTTCGTCCCGATTTAATAAATTCCGCATCCTTTACATGCATCGCTTTGATATAGGGGTGATAAATATCGATTAATTCGAGGTAGTCGAGATGTTGTAGAATAAAATGAGACGGATCAAACAACATTTTGACTCGTGGGTGGTCACCCGTGGCTGCCAAAAACCGCTCAAAAGTAACGCCATCGTGCACATCCTCACCGGCATGCAATTCAAAACATGCCTCAACATCTTGCTCGTCAAATACCTTCAAAATTGGCTCCCAGAGCCTTGCAAGTTCCTTGAAACCATCCTCCACAAGTCCTGCTGGACGTTGCGGCCATGGGTATACGGTGTGCCACATCAATGCACCCGGAAAGGTTGCCTGAGCTTTTAAGCCAAGATTTGCACTTGCTTTGGCCCCCAATTTTACCTGCTCAGCTGCCCATTCCATTTTTCCTTTACGATTCCCATGGAGTTCTTTGGGGGCAAAGGAGTCAAACATTTGATGATAGGCTGGATGAAGGGCAACAAGTTGACCCTGCAAGTGAGTTGAAAGCTCTGTGATCTGAAGGCCAAAGGACTCAATTTTGCCACGGTATTCATCGGCAAAGTCCTTGCTTTCGGCTACCTTTTGGAGGTCAATCAAGCTTGATTCCCATGTTGGGATTTGGATGCCTTTGTAGCCTAAATCTGCAGCCCATTGACACATCCCATCAAGGGTATTGAAAGGCTCTTGATCACCCACGAATTGGGCTAAAAAAATGGCAGGTCCTTGGATGGTTTTCATGGTATGATTGTACGTTAATGTTTTAGTTTATTCTCTTTAATTCGACCCTCTAAGTCACATTCATGACCTATGGCTTCATGGCTTATACCGTTCAACTTCAGTCCATTTTTGGTCAGAATGAGATGAACGGATCATGGCATCAATAAATTGCAGGCCGTGAACCCCATCCACGCCATCTGGAAAGTCATTGTTTAAGGACTTGCCTGCTTGATGATCCCGAATGGCTTGGAAGAACTCGGTGTAGAGATTTGCAAAAGCTTCTAGGTACCCTTCTGGGTGTCCTGGAGGGATGCGAGAAGCCTTCGCCGCCGCTTCACACAAGTACCCATTGCCAGTGCGAAGGATTTGCATCGGTGCATCAAGTGGTTTGTACAACAAGGAGTTTGCATCTGCATGACTCCACTCAAAACCACCTTTTTCACCATAGATGCGAAGTTTCAGGGTATTTTCTTCCCCTGCTGCTACCTGCGTCGCCATTAACACACCTGTAGCACCCTGCTCGAATCGTAACAAAGCAGCCGCATCGTCATCAAGTCTACGACCCTCTACATGGACACCTAGTTCTGCCGCCACATGGGTAATGGAGGAACCCGCTACATATTCTGCTAAATGTGCTGCATGGGTGCCAATATCTCCCACTGCTCCACCCGCTCCTGATTTACTGGGGTCTGTTCGCCACGAGGCTTGTTTTTGCCCTTCCTGCTCCAAGCCGGTGGAGAGCCAACCTTGAGGATATTCGACATAGATTTTTCGTATTGCACCCAGTTCTCCTTTCGCGATGCGATGTTTCATTTCTTTTATCATCGGATAGCCACTGTAC
>DDIC01000018.1:12810-21721 GCA_002338335.1 Bacteroidetes bacterium UBA1860 | reverse complement strand
CGGATAGCCACTGTACGTATGGGTTACCGCGAGTAATACGTTATGCTGCCGAGCTACTTTTTCCATCTCAATGGCCTCTTCGACGGAAAACGCCATGGGTTTATCAACAATCACATGAAAGCCCTTAGCCATCGCCTCAAGGGCAGGCGCAGCATGAAGGTGATTGGGTGTAACTATCGAAACCGCATGAATTCTTTCGTCTTCTGGTTTTGAGGCTTCAGCTTCGATCATGTGCGAGTAGGTGTCATACACACGATCAGGATCGATAAATAATTCTTGACCTGTCTGCTTGCACTTCTCAGGGTTGGAACTAAAGGATCCAGCCACAAACTCGGCCTGACCATCGATCCATGCAGCCGTTCTATGGACAGCACCTATAAAGGCACCTTGTCCCCCTCCTACCATTGCTAATCGAATCTTACTCATGCTCTTGTTTTTATGGACATTTAGGGCCTTGAATGACCCATTTTTGACTCAAATATTGGACATGAAAAGTACTAAAGTTCATCCTCTCTTGAAATCTGCGAAAAAAAACGCTTTTTTAAGGTTCATTTCATTCATTCCAACACACTATGACACAATCACCATCACAATCAGGCTCAGTTATATTTCGCCTAAGCCTCATGATGTTCATGCAATTCTTTATTTGGGGAGCTTTTTTCGTCACGATGGGCAGCTACATGCTCAATATTTTTAGTGGGGAAGACGGTATTAACTCCATCATTGGAAGTGCCTACGCAACCCACAATTGGGCTGGACTTCTTGCACCTGTGCTCGTTGGCCTCATTGCCGATCGATTTTTTAATGCCGAGAGAGTGTTGGCTTTCTGTCACATTGTTGGAGCATGTGTACTGTGGTATGCTTCTGGAGTAACGGACCCAGGCACCTTTATCTGGCTCATGCTTGCCTATTTCTTTTTGTATATGCCGACCCTTGCACTGGTCAACGCAGTTGCCTTTGCCAACATTGACGACCCTGACAAACAGTTCCCTAATATTCGAGTCTGGGGTACTATTGGATGGATTTTAGCAGGATTTATTGTTGCACAGACCGTTTTGGGGTGGGTAAATATCCCCCTTATTGAAATGATTACAGGCGAAGCCAACGCTCAGGCAACGGCTATCCCACTTAAAATGGCTGCCATTATATCGGTGATTTATGGATTCTATTGCCTCACACTGCCTCCTGCTCCTCCTGCTCAAAAAGGGGAAGAGTTTAGTGTAGGTAATGCACTAGGCCTAGACGCTGTCAAGTTACTGACCGATCGCAATTTTGCCATTTTTTCCATCTGTAGTTTCGCCATCAGTATTCCTTTGGCCTTCTACTATGCTCGTACGAACGATTTCGTTGCAGCAGTTCAATTTGGTGAGCAGTCTGCTTCGTTTATGGCCATCGGGCAAATGTCGGAAGTGCTCTTTATGATCGCGATTCCTGTGCTCCTCGCTCGCATGGGTGTCAAATGGATGCTACTTATAGGTATGCTCGCCTGGACTGCACGATACCTACTCTTTGGGCTTTTTCCCAGCTCCGCATCGCTTGTGGTTCTAGGGATTGCTCTTCATGGTGTGAGTTATGACTTCTTTTTCGTTACAGGTCAGTTATACATCGACCGGAAGGCACCTCGACATCTTCGAGCGAGTGCCCAAGGATTCTTCAACCTATTGACCTATGGCGCGGGAATGTTGATTGGAAATTATGTCCTTGGCTGGTGGGGAGATAGCATCCAGCTGGATGGATCCACAACAGAAGGATGGCTCGCAGGAGCCACTTCATTTTGGGTCATGCCAGCGATCTTTGCGTTGGCAATCGCTGTGATTTTCTTCCTGTTCTTCTGGGAGAAAAACGGTGATGCAAAAGAGTCCGTTGCCGAAACAGAAGGACCAGCCCCAAACCTTGAGGCTAGCCCAGCTTAAACCTTAGTACTTTGCGGGTTCATCCGCTGCCGGAATGGTGCGCTGGATGAACTCTCGGAGACTTTGATTGCTTGCGCGCAAATCATCATAGCGTAAGTACATCATGTGTCCACTCTCGTACCCTTCAAAGGAGATTCGGTCTTTCATTTTCCCGCTTGGATCTAGGTGCCACATATTGAATTTCGCATTAAAATAATCAGTTGCTCCATCATAATACCCCGCTTGGGTCAAGACATGGAGGTAAGGGTTCTCCGCCATCGCTAATCGCAGATTAGCCCCCGTATTATTTCCACTTCGATCCCATGGGTGGACGGGGCCAAACACATTGTATTTCAGGTCCGTTGTGTAGCCAAGTTCGTCACGCAAATAGATATTGATGGCTGGGGTAAAGGAATGTTCCCACGAGGATAACTCAGCGTTGTAATCAGGGCGATCCCCCGCCTCTTTGGCATCAATCCCTTTGTAGCGTGAATCAAGACGGCCTACTGTATATCCTTCGTCTCGAAGCAATTCCTTCCAGAAATAGGAGGTTGGCATCGCAAGATTGTTTTGAAGATATGTTTTGGCATCAATGCTTGTGAAATCTTCCATTTGAGCAGCCATCGCCTGACGTGTCTCCTCTGGCATGGTAGCTCCCTTGGCCATGGCTGGAAGCAATTCATCAATTGTAAACGCCTCAACCTCGGCTAAAAACTCAGTCAAGAGACGATTTTGATGAACTGGGGCAAGCTGCTCATGATACCATGCAGTTGCTGCATAATAGGGTAGATAATTGGCCGCAGCGACAGGTCCATCACGAGAAATCCCCAAGTCTGTAGGTGAGACAAGAATCACCCCATTAAGGTGCATCCATTCACGTTGTTGTAGCGCAAGAGCCATTCCAGAAACACGAACAGTGCCGTAGCTTTCTCCAATCAAATACTTTGGCGCTGCCCATCGTCCTTGACGTGAGGTAAAGTTGCTCACCCACTCCGATAAGTATCTCACATCCCCATTCACACTAAAAAATCGATCGCGCGGAACGTCCTTATCCACAATGCGGCTAAATCCAGTATTTACAGGATCGACAAACACAATATCTGCGACATCAAGTATACTGTAAGGGTTGTCCTTCACTCCATAGGGTTGAAGTGGATACCCTTCATCATCGATATGCAAAATGCGAGGCCCAGTGTACCCTAAATGCATCCATAACGAAGCTGAGCCAGGACCCCCATTAAACGAAAAGACAATGGGGCGTGTGGTTTTGTCCTTCACATCCGTCCGCTCATAATACACATAGAACACCCCTGCTTCGACATGTCCATCTGCGTCCCAAACAGGCATCATCCCTGTGGTGGCTTTGTAAGGTACTTTTTCGCCTAGAATGGTGACTTCATGCTCACTTTCAATGGCATGATCAGGGTCAAACGGGATATGATCGTCATGATTTTTGGATGCACTCGCTTGTGCATGGACTGATTGGTCGGCTTGGGCCCATGTTGGCATGGCTATAAGGCTCATGACGAGACAAACAAAAGAGAATTTCATAAGAGAATTTAATCGTGTGTTCATAGGTGCATTTGTGTTTCAAGGTGAATGAATCATTATAATACAACCACATCACAGAACCAACCAGACTCCAAGCCCTCGAGTTACACCATGAAAGCCGTCGCCCTCATTGCTCACGATAACAAAAAACAAGACCTACTTGAATGGGCAGAATACAACAAACTTACCCTCTCCACTTTTAAGCTTTTTGCTACGGGAACAACTGGGAAGCTTATCAGTGAGGCCACGGATCTTGACATTCACAGATACAAAAGTGGCCCTTTTGGTGGGGATATGCAGATAGGCAGTGATATTGCGGAGGGGCAGATTGATGCCGTTATCTTTTTTTGGGACCCCCTTGCAGCGCAACCGCACGATGTGGACGTCAAAGCGCTGTTACGCATCTGCATTTTGTATAATGTTCCCTTAGCATGCAACCGTGCTACCGCCAATATGGTGATAAGCTCCCCCCTATTTAAGTCGTCAAATGCAAAGGAAGGGGCTTCGTCTAATGCCTCAGCTTCGAAAGAGGCACATCATGAATCACAGGACGACCCTCAAGATCTAGAAGAGACATCCTAAGTATGATGTCATTCTCTATCTCATAAAGTTCGATTAGGCCGACATTATTTTGTCTTACCACATGTCCTACCCTGTGGCCGTTTGGCTCCACATTGTACCACTCTTGTGTAATGCCACTACTTGTTACATCATAAATTGGATAAAGAGATGGAGGAGCACCATAGGCTTGCATTACCTCATCTTTGGAAATATCAAGCTTAGAAATCTCACCCCAGTGGACATCTCCTGAAATAAAAACCACTCCGTTTGCACCTGTTTCCTTAATCAGTGATAACATTCTAGCCCTTTCATGAGGAAGATTGGTCCATGATTCCCATCCATTATATGTGTGGCCAAATTGGATACTTGAGGCTATGATTCGTACATCGGCTGGCTCACGTAGTCTCTGCTCAACCCAAGTCCACTGTGATTTGCCCAAGAGTGTGCTATCTGGAGATGTAGTTGGAGCATAGTCGTTTTTTATGGGCACATTATAATAGGAATCTGGGGCATTTGGATTCTTCTTGGAGGTTAGGTCATCTCTAAAATATCTACTATCTAGGATGATAAGTTGAATTGTGATCTCTGCACCGTCGAGCCGCTCTACAACATAGCGCTGGTCTCCATAAATCCCAGGTCTCTGTCGTCTTTCTGATGATTCAGGTATTTGCCATGCATCTAGAAATAGTTGCTCAGATTCTACTTTTTTTGTGTAATGACGCCCCATGTCATTCCATCCATAATCATGATCGTCCCATGTCGCTTGCACTTGTGTTGCTTGCCAGAGTCGCACGAATTCAGGTTTTGAGCGAAGCTGGTCATACTTTTCTTTCAATTCACTCATGTCGTAGGTATCACCGTAGATATTGTCGCCTAAATACACAAAAACATCTGGATTTTGATCCACAGCACGGTCTAGCATGGGTTGAGGTTTATTTTCATCTGAGCAAGAACCAAATGCAACGACAAAAAGAGGTTCTAGAGATTGGGTAATGTCATCTGTGATTACTACTTCTGGATTATAGACCCCTTGTTGCGCGCTTGGGTTGGCACAGCCAGTTAGTATGATACTTATAGAAAGTAGGCAGAGATTAAATTTATTCATGATAAAGAGGATATTCATATTCAGTTAACTTACTATTCTGATGTGAATTGTAGATTAAGTTAAACTTAGCGGCAGCTTTTTAGACTCTGCAGCATAAACTGACTCCAAAATAAACATTGGATACTAATGTGTTGAACGAGTCGTAAGGATAGACCCTCATGACCAAAACAATTCTACCCTATGAAATTCAACCTCTTTCTTTCAATTACAGCGAGTTTGACCTTTACCCTTCTGTCTTGCACAGGAGAGGATAATCGTACCTCCGAAGCATCTTTAAGCAACGCATCATTCAGCCCGCAATCGGATATGATGGTTACAGATCAAGTGATTGATGTGATTGCGTTTGGTTCGTGCAATTCAGAACAAAAAGAACAACCGCTATGGCCTGTCATTGCTCAAGAGGACCCGGATCTTTGGATATGGACAGGTGATAATGTGTATGCCGACACCGAAGACCCTGTGAAATTCCGTGAAACCTATGACCTCCAACTAGCAAACACAGCATATACTTCCTTTGTGGAGTCCGTGCCATTTTTGACCGGGACTTGGGACGATCATGATTATGGTGTGAATGATGGTGGTGTGGAATATCCCGCAAAAGAGCTTGCCAAGGCTGAGATGTATCGATTTTTAGGCGTTTCAGACGATGACCCCTCTCAATCTCGTGCTGGAACGCACCGAAGCTATGATTATGGACCCGGAGACCGACGAGTAAAAGTGATTTTATTAGATACACGCTGGTTCCGTGATTCCATTGAGCGTACGTCAGGTGAGAATGCAACCTATCTTCCGAATGAGGAAGGCACGCTTCTTGGCGAGGAGCAGTGGGCATGGCTCGAACGTCAACTTGAAGATCCAGAGGCAGATGTCACCGTGATTGTAAGCTCAATTCAAGTGATTGCCGCAGAGCATCGATTCGAGAAATGGGCCAATTTCCCTAATGAATTACAGCGTTTCTATGACTTGCTTGCGGAGAAGCAACCAAAGAACACTTTCATTATCTCAGGGGACCGTCATGCAGGAGAAATTTCTGTGGAAGGTCTAGAGGGTTGGTCAGATCCACTGGTTGACGTGACCTCTAGTGGACTTACCAATACATGGAGTCGGATGTTTGACGAGACCAACAGCCGGGCGGTGACCGATAAAGTGATTAACATTAACTACGGGCTTATAGAAATCGATTGGAGTAATCCTCAGGATCCTGCTGTGAGAGTTTCTATCAAAGGCATGGAAGGGACATACCACGCCTACGAGATTTGATCCTGATCAAAGGATTAATAAGAATCAAACGATTTGGGGCTATCACTCGTTTGTACTGTTGGAAAAATACCCCAACCACTTGCAGGTTGTAAGGATGGGTTAAAAAAAAGATTCAAGCCCTTTGAAAGAGAACAAAAAAAAGAAACCAGACTCTATCGTCTTCGACGAAGAAAAGGGCTATAATGCCGCGGTTCTTCCCTACGGCACGAGTGTTGGTGCACCTGCCATAAAGCTAGACAATATTAGCGGGTGGAAGGAGCAAGGGACGATGATGGTCAACAAGGAGCTCAAAATTCGATTTAAAGAGCTTGAAGATCAATACATTAAACTGGTTGAAGAGCACCGGTGGAATGAATTAGTCTATGCTGCAGAGTTTAATTTTGAGCCCGTGATTGGTCAAATCTACTATTTGTACGATCGAGGGGGCGTAAAAGGAAAACCCTTTCTATCGATGATCACCCCTGAGGAATGGGGTGGCAAAAAGGGAATGGAGTTTATTGGGTCGTTCGCGTTGAATCACAACCGTAAGTGGATCCTTCAAGAAGCAGCACCCCAGACCTCATAACCCAGCTTCTGAGCACCGCTTGCAAGGGCTAGAAGTCGCTAGAAAACCAAAACTGACGTTGCAAACATTGGAACTTTCTCGCTATCTTTATCCTTCCTGTGAAAGAATTAGATAAACAGCGTAAGATTACATCTTAGGCTTTAATACTTTCCATTGATCTTTGGCATTGTGGGACCCTCATTGAGGATCATTTTTAGAAAGGGACAAACCTTGCGCCCGTAGCTCAACTGGATAGAGCAACTGCCTTCTAAGCAGTAGGTTACAGGTTCGAGTCCTGTCGGGCGTACGAGAGTGCTGAGGTTTTATGGCGACATGGCCGAGTGGTTAGGCAGAGGTCTGCAAAACCTCGTACAGCGGTTCGAATCCGCTTGTCGCCTCTTGAAGCCCTTTTGATAATGCCGCGTTCGTCTAGTGGTTAGGACGCCGCCCTTTCACGGCGGTAGCACGGGTTCGAATCCCGTACGCGGTACACATACCCAATGCAAAGGTCCATTTCGTGATTCAATCATGAAATTGTATGGAGCCCATAGCTCAGTTGGTTAGAGCGTCGCGTTGTGGCCGCGAAGGTCGTGGGTTCGAATCCCATTGGGCTCCCTTTTCAACCCACCTCTACACATCCCACAAGCCAGTTTAATACTTACTGCTATTATCCAACGAATGATGGCGTTTCCGCTATCGTCGCTAATCGTCGCTCGCGAATAGCCGGTCGATTTTTCCGCACAAACCCTTTATTAATCATCTCTCCAATAAACCCTATGGAGAAAAACTGCGCTCCAACCACCAGGAGCAAGAATCCTAGGAACAGTAACGGCCGATCTTGAAGGGACTGGCCTAGGGCAAGCTTAATGAAAGCTAGATAAAGATTAATCACAGCACCTATTAGAATGGAGACAATACCAATGGCTCCAAAAAAGTGCATCGGACGAGCTGTGTAGCGACTCATAAAAAGAAGAGTCAAGAGGTCCAGAAAGCCATTAATGAATCTTGAAGCTCCAAATTTGGTGGATCCGTGGACTCGTGGACGGTGATTCACCACACGCTCACCAATCTTTTTAAAGCCTGCATTATGAGCCAATACTGGGACATATCGGTGCATCTCACCATACACGATAATGGCATCAATCACTTCGCGTCGGTAGATCTTTAACCCACAGTTAAAATCATGAAGATGGATACCTGTAAGTAATCGTGTGACGCCATTAAATAGTTTGGATGGAATCGTTTTGGACACGGGGTCATGGCGCTTTTTCTTCCACCCACTCACTAAATCTAGCTTTTGTTCTTGGAGTTGATGTAGCATGTGGGGGATTTCTGCTGGATCATCTTGGAGATCTGCATCAAGTGTCACGATGTACTGCCCTGCTGCATAGAAAAAGCCCTCTTGTAATGCTGCACTTTTTCCATGATTACGTTGGAAACGAAGTCCTTTTACTTGATCTATCTCATGCGAAAGAGCATCCACATGAGACCAGGTGGCATCATTGGAGCCATCATCCACAAAGATCACTTCATACGTTTGATCCAATGGATCTAACGCAGACTGTATTTCTTCGACAAGTGGTCGGACAGAATCCTCTTCATTAAACGTGGGGATGACCAGACTCAGGTCAATCTGATCTTTTGGTGGCACATTGTTCATAACTGCTAAAAATACATAACTTCCTCCCTATGAAGAAATTGTACTACTCCATTGGGGAGATCTGTAAGATGACTGGGATTGAGGCGCATGTCCTTCGATACTGGGAAACCGTGTTTCCTCAGTTAAGTCCTATGAAGGGTAAATCAGGAGCGCGACGATACAAAGAAGCAGATATAGCGTTGATTTTGGAGCTGCAGGACTTGATTCATCACAAAGGGTATAGCACTCAGGGAGCACTCAAGGTATTGGAAAAAAAAGCATCAACTCCTGGGGAACATCAACCTGATGCGAAAGAGACGCTGTCTGGTGATCTAAAAAGAGAGCTGCTCGAAATCAGG
>DDIC01000018.1:7193-12516 GCA_002338335.1 Bacteroidetes bacterium UBA1860 | reverse complement strand
GAGCTGCTCGAAATCAGGGAAACCCTGTCCGTCATTTATCAAAAACTCTAGCGACGGTTTTTGCTGCTCTAGCCCTTCGTTAGGCGGCAGTGAGAAGCTTGGGTAGGCAATGCTTAGACAATTCGCTCCGTGCTGGGTCGAATCAACGCCCCATGTGAAAATTGGGTGGCTTTGAGTCGGTTCCTTTTTTTGATCCGTCATGGTCCATGCCTCGGGTCTTGTTGCTTCCTTTGAGTTTGTTGATGGCGAGTCTGATGGTTGCGTGTCTGTTGCGCGTCGCACCTCCAGGTTTTTAAATCCATACCCCAGCCCCTCGCCAAGTGCCTTTACATAGGCCTCTTTGGCACACCACCGCCGCAAAAAGGCGGATTGCCGATCAATGGGGTTCTCCATGGATTGGATCGCAGACCACTCTTCTTGTGTACATACCCTTGCAAAACTTTCAATAGAATGATGTGGATCGACCTCAATGTCTATACCAATGGCTCGATTCCTGAGCTTTTGGACCGCTACTGCAACGACCACGCCGCGGGAATGGGAAAGACTGAAATCGAATGGTAACTCTTTAAAAATAGGCTTCCCGTTGTGTGTTTTGTCAATGTTCGAAAGGATTTCAGAGAGAGTATGCTCTTGGGAGAGGCTTCGAACCGCTCTAACTAGGCATATTCTTGATGACACTTTTTCACGCCAACGCTTGGAAGGAACAGACTGGGATGTAGAAGGATCTTGTGTATTATGTGGAGGTTGTTTAGCACTATAATCACGCTCGTCCGTCGAAAGCATCTGAATCACTTCGTTCGCTTCATCAAGTGCTAGCGCATGTTCCATCGAATACACCTGAAGCGATGCAATCATGGATTAGCCCCCGGCTACATCAGTAGCCTGCCACAACACGAGGATGTACATAAACTGCAAGGTCAGCAAAAAGGATATTCCACTGAGATGTAATAATTGCAATACCCCTGGCATATCTAATCGCTCCAGTCCAATACCAATGAAAATCTGGGAGATGACGAGTACGCCAATCCACACCACGATAGATCCCATCCACCCTGGTAAACTCATTGAATACCGTCGATGAACCCAGCCCAACGCACCCATGGCTAGAAGGACAATCCACGAAAAGCTACGATGAATCAGATAGAGTGTATTCTCAACATCCAACCATTGTGAACGGGGTGGTTTAATGGCCGCATTCTTGGCTGCATCAATGAGCTCTCGAACCTGCGTGCCCAGGACCAATTGAATGATCGAAACAGTAAACAAAACGATTCCAAGTGCTAGTAATTGCTTTCGATGGTGAAGTGGAATCGAAAACCTCAACCGATCTCTGTGCCCTCGAAATGCGCCAAATAACAACAGCGATACAATCAGCATCGCAATCAACATATGTGCGGTAATCATCCCCCCTTCAAGTTGACTACGCACCACTTGCCCACCTAACCACGCTTGGAAGATGACTAAGACAAAGGACAAAACAGAGGTCGCCGTTACGATGGGGTCTCGTCGAACCCACCACAACGATAAGATCATTGTAATGGTGATAAAGACCCCTATAAGCACACCCACCAAACGATTGATGTACTCAAGCCAAGTGTGTGTAGGGTTAAAAAGGGCGGGATCCCATCCAGGAGGTAGGTCAGCGACGTTTGTAGGAGGTATCCACACGCCAAAACATTTTGGCCAATCTGGGCAACCAAGACCTGCTCCTGAGGCTCTAACCAACCCCCCTACCACAATTAAAACGAGAGTAGCTATAACCGTAATGACAGCCATCACTTGAAAGGGGGTCCAACGTTTTTCTGTGATTTTAGTCATGGGGTCTTAATAGACAAAAAATGGTTTTTTCGTACCTTTTAAAGATACTCATCTAACGTGAATGGACATAGAAACGTGCACCAAGAATCCGTAGCCAACTCGCAATCTTCAATATGGCTCGCAGACTTATGGGAATGTACTAAGCCTGGGATTACACTCTTTGTAATCATCAGTATGGCCATTGGTTTCTTGCTTGGAAGCTTGTCTGGTTCAGCTGCGGTTGCTGGAGCCTGGACACTGTCTTGGGGACATTTTGTGGCGGCGTTGATTGGAACCTGGGCAGTTGCGTCCGGAACCGCTGCAATGAATATGGTTTTTGAGCGGGATTATGATGCCTTGATGCGTCGAACTGCTTCTAGACCGATTCCATCAGGTCGAATAACAGCCTCACAAGGGGCATTTTTTGCGCTTTCAATGCTGGCTGCTGGGTATGCTATTTTGTTTTTGGGGGTGAATCCTACGACGGGTTGGGTCTCCGTGGCCACATCTGTGATTTATCTTTTTGCCTACACACCGATGAAGCGTGTGACCTACGCGAATGTGTTTTTGGGAGCCATACCGGGCGCACTTCCTGCCATCGGAGGATGGGCTGCCGCCTCAGGCACTGTGCTAGATTACGGAGCTTGGATGCTTTTTTGGATTATGTTTTTCTGGCAAGTTCCTCATGTGATGGCCATTGCATGGATTTACCAAAAGGATTATACCCATGCTGGGTTTCAGATGTTGCCCAAATCAGATGAAAAAGGTTTAAAAGCCTCTTTTTGGGTTGTATTCTCGTTGCTCGCTCTCTTCCCTAATATTGTGAAGTTGTGGGTTTTGGATTTAGGAAGTTGGGTGTTTCTGACAGGGGGGATCCTCCTTGCCCTTGGCTATCTCCTTAGTGGCCTGAACTTTGCATGGAAGCGGGACGAGGCTTCTGCCAGAGCACTCATGATCTTTTCTTTTATCTATTTACCAGGAACCTGGCTTGTCCTAGGTATGGATCGTTTCATCCTTTATCTCCAAGCGATTCTGAGCTAACTCGCCGCAGCTATCACAAAGACGAGACCTTCATAGAAATCGCACTGGGTTATGGAAAGCGCGTTGGATCAGATTCATGCATAATCTCGTACACCGCATCAAAGATATCCTCAACGGAAGGCTTACTAAAATAATCTCCATCAGTGGAGTATGCAGGTCTATGGGGTTTGGCTGTGAGGCATTCAGCCTTTGAATCTAGGAATCGGTACCCCCCTTGCTCGTCCAAGACATGCTGCATCATAAACGCAGTAGCACCTCCTGGAACATCTTCATCAATGAACAGAATTCGATTCGTTTTCTGAAGAGAGGCTCCAATTCTGTGCTCAATGTCGAAAGGTAGCAGTGTCCGTACATCAATTACTTCGGCGGAGATCCCTGCCTGCTGGAGAAGTGGTTGGGCTGCTATTACAACGTTAAACGTTGAACCGTAGGAAACCAGTGTGATATCAGACCCCTCTTGAACGACTTCCGGAATCCCAAGAGGAGTAGTAAAGTCACCTAAGTTGAATGGCATGGTTTCTTTTAAGCGGTAGCCATTAAGTGGCTCTATCACCAAGGCAGGGTCATCCCCTTGGATTAAGGTGTTGTAAAACCCAGCTGCTTCGGTCAGATTGCGAGGGACACATAAATGCACGCCTCGTATCCCATTAAGAATCATCCCCATGGGAGATCCAGAGTGCCAAATACCTTCGAGTCTATGACCTCGTGTACGAACGATGACAGGGCAGCGTTGACGCCCTTTGGTACGGTAGCGTAAGGAGGCTACATCATCACTCAGCGTTTGAAATGCATAGAGTAAATAATCGAGATATTGAATTTCAGCAATCGGTCGAAGGCCTCTCATGGCCATCCCAATTCCTTGTCCTAGAATGGTCGTTTCACGAATTCCAGTATCAAACACACGATGGACCCCAAAACGCTCTTGCATCCCTTCCAGTCCCAGATTTACATCACCCAATTGGCCAGAATCCTCTCCGAAGACCACCATTTCAGGGTGGCGATCGAATAATGTCTGGAAATTATCGCGCAATATCACTCGGCCATCGACCGTAGGTGCATCCTTGGCAAAATTAGCGGGTGTATGTGTCACTTTTAAGGGCGAGTACTTTGTTTCGCTAACCCAGTGACTGTTATAGCGGTCATGGTTCGCCTCTGATTGGGCTTCAATCCAGGATGAAAGCGCTTGGGTAGCTTCTGAGCTATCCCCTTTGACTGCCATTAATGCGCGACGTGCAGCAACCATGGAATCTTTTCGGATCACAGGATTTTTCCGCTTGAGCGTGGTGGCAAGGTCCTCCAGAATGGATGCTTTCTCGGGCACCTGCGCTTTGAGCGCATCTAAGTGGGTTAATACAGCTTCTTTTTCTGCTTTCAAAGGCTCTTGGAATGCTTTCCAAGCCTCTTTTTGAGCTGTTTTTACCTCGTCCAAAACTTCTGTATCCAATGCATCCAATTCCTTCGCAGTGGCTAATTTTTTCTTCAAAATCCACTGTCGGAACTGCGTATTACAACAAAATTTTGACTCCCATGCTAAACGCTCTTCAGACTTATAACGCTCATGAGATCCTGAGGTAGAGTGTCCTTGAGGTTGGGTGACCTCCTCCACATGGACGACCACAGGAACATGTTCTTTTCGAGCGAGCGTCGAAGCTTTTTGGTACGTCGCAACAAGCCCTTCATAGTCCCAGGCTTTAGCCTTCAGGATTTCGAGTCCAGGTTTTGTTTTGGTGCGCTGAAAGCCCTGAAGAAGTTCTGATATGCTTTCTTTGGTTGTTTGATACTTCTTGGAGACCGAAATACCATAGCCATCATCCCAAACGGACATGACCATAGGAACCTGTAGCACGCCTGCTGCATTCAGCGCTTCCCAAAACACACCCTCTGAAGTAGAGGCATCCCCAATGGTACCAAAGGCAATCTCATTCCCTTTTTTAGAGAACTGCGTATGTTTGGCCAGCTTCTTCTCCGCCCGGTATAATGAGCTAGCCTGCGCCAATCCCAACAAACGAGCCATCTGACCCGCTGTACAAGAGATGTCCGAGGCGCTATTTTTCATGCTAGTTTGAGGCAACCACTCTCCATCCTCATCCACAAGCTGAGTGCCAAAATGGGCCGTCATTTGGCGTCCTGAAGAGTGAGGTTCATGGGCTGTGTCCACATGAGCATAGAGTTGTGCAAATAATTGCTGTGGCGTGAGTTGACCGATAGCCATGAGCAATGTTTGATCTCGATAATACCCTGATCGAAAATCGCCGTCTTGAAAAACCTTGGATAGAGCAATTTGAGGAAGCTCTTTTCCGTCGCCAAAAATCCCAAACTTTGCACGTCCATTGAGCACCTCTTTTCGACCAAGAAGTGAAACCTCTCGACTAAGTCTAGCCAAGCGATAATCGGCAAGAACCTCTGTTTTTTTCCAGGATGATTTGGCCGGGGTCTTGGCAGCTGTTTTGGCAGTAGTTTTGGCCGATGCGGATCTTGCGGCTCG
>DDIC01000018.1:2044-6878 GCA_002338335.1 Bacteroidetes bacterium UBA1860 | reverse complement strand
CTCGTGTCGATGGAGTAGCTTTTGCGGATCTGGTTTTTCTAGCTGGCATAATTGAGGTTATTCAGCAAATTAAGACGACGCGATTCCAGGTCGTGTTAGGTCTGCAGGATTCAAAATAGTTTCTAACTCCGATCGGCTCAACTCAGTGAGCTCCTCAGCAACGTCTATGAGTGGGCGATCTTCGGCGAAGGCTTGTTTTGCGATTTTGGCCGCAAGATCATAGCCAATGATTCCATTCAACGCTGTGACTAGAATGGGGTTGCGGCTCACATTCTCAGCAATTTTGTCGGTTCGAACCGTTAATCCTTGGACTGAGAGATCAGCAAAATTCTTGCATGCTGTACCCAAAATATGAATCGATTCAAGCATATTATGAGCCACCACTGGAAGAGCCACATTCAGTTCAAAATTACCCGTTTGACCAGCAACACTGATTGTTGTGTCATTACCCAGGACTTGAAGTGCCACCATAATGACGGATTCTTCAATCACCGGATTCACTTTGCCTGGCATAATCGATGAGCCTGGTTGCAATGCCTGAAGCTCAACCTCCCCCAAACCACCATTAGGGCCTGAATTCATCCAACGAAGGTCATTAGCCATCTTGATTAAGCTAATGGCAAGTGTTTTGCATTGGCCACTTAGTTCGACTGAGGCATCCACAGTAGCCTGGGCTTCAAAATGGTTTGTAGCCTCGACAAATTCGATGCCTGTCGCTTGGGCTACTCCTTTGGCAAAACGAGCGCCAAATTCAGGGTGCGTATTGATCCCTGTCCCAACCGCGGTTCCACCTTGCGGGAGTTCGAGGTTCCTAGCAAGCGCATCGGTCAAGCGTTGCTGAGCCAATTCGAGCTGCCTTGCATACCCTCCAAACTCTTGCTCGATGGTCACAGGCATGGCATCCATTAAATGGGTACGCCCCGTCTTTACCACATTTGCATACTCCTTACCTTTTTTCAAAAACCTTGCACGAAGATGATCAATGGCGGGGATTAAATGTTCTTTGCCCTGACGTACAGTGGAAAGACGAATGGCCGTAGGAATGGTGTCATTACTGGACTGCCCCATATTGACATGATCATTCGGGTGGACCCTCTCTTGAGCCTCATCCGCCTCTAGGAGTTCATTGGCACGCCGCGATATCACTTCATTGGCGTTCATATTGGTGGATGTACCCGATCCTGTCTGAAAAATATCGAGAACAAAATGTTCATCGAGCTTTCCGTCAGCAACTTCTGTTGCCGCGTTCACAATCGCATTAGCACGCACCTCATCCAAAAGGCCTAGGTCGGCATTCACTCGAGCAGCGGTCGCTTTAATTAATCCTAATGCCGAAATAAACGGTGATGAGAACCGTAACGAGCTGATAGGAAAGTTGTCTGCGGCACGTTGTGTTTGAGCTCCATAATAGGCCTCTTCGGGAACACGAATCTCCCCCATCGAGTCCTTTTCGATTCTAAATGACATAGAACAAAAGGGTTAGTGACTTAATCTAAAGCGTCGTTTCGAACATCCGGAAGGTTTTAAAAGGCTTAGCGCCCATCCGTTCCGCGACTCGAATCATATCGAGATTGGTCTCCAAAACCCATCCAATCTCTGAGGAAATATAACCGTTTTCGTACCCTTTTTCGACGACATATTGATGAAGCATCGCATCAATCCCTTTACCCTGATGCTCAGGTAATACCCCCATTAATGCAGTGCGAAGATGACTTAATTTTTTGCGCCCACGAAGAAGCTTCCACCATCCAAAGGGGAACAGATTCCCATCCATTTTGTGCAGGATTCGATTGATATCAAGCAAGGGGATCGAAAACCCAATCGGTTCACCCTCTAATTCTGCGATAATGGCCACTTCTTTGGCAACCACAAGCTTTAATGAGGAGGCCAGATCATCAAACTCTTCCTTGGTCATTGGGATAAAACCCCAGTTTTTTGCCCAGGCCTGATTATAAATCGCACGAATGATCTCAGCATCTTCTTTGAGTTTGCGCAAGTCGACGGTTCGTAGTCTCAGGGATGGCAGCCGTTTTGAGACAATCGCTTTCGCACGAGCCATTCGCTCAATATCGACTCCGGGATTGGTGGCCAAAAACGAGTACAAATCCATGGCCTTTGAAAGTCCGGCTTGTTCAAGGACTTCTCCATAATATGGCTTGTTGTACGGCATCATTAGCGAAGGGATTTCTTCATACGCATCCATTTGGACACCAATAACGTCGAGCATACCCGGATTTGCTGGCCCCAACAAATGAGTCATTCCCCGTTGCTTTAGCCAATCCTTTACGGCTTTGAGCATGAGATCTACCAGGGGTTGGTGCTCAATGGTCTCAAAGAAACCGAAAAACCCTGTTTTTCCGCCATGAACTTCATTATATCGATGGTCAATAATTGCAGCAATGCGACCTGCGGGACGCTCATTCACCGTGCCGGTAAACATCGCCATCTCAGCATTGTTAAAAAATGGATTCTTTTTTGGGTCTATGAGCTTTTTTTGCTCAACCCGAAGCGGGGGGACCCAACAAGGACTGTCTTGGTAATGGGTATAAGGAAACTCAATGAAAGCCTCACGCTGCTCCTTGGTCTCGACCAAGGTGAGACTCACATTACCCGTTGGCTGCATGACCATTTCGGTCGATAATGCCGTTTTGGATGCCCACCTTGCGGAACGCTTCCAGCACTCGGTTAAGGTGCTCGTCAGTATGAGTCGCCATGTAACTAGTACGTATCAAGGATTGCCCCTTGGGTACCGCCGGAGGGACTACAGCATTTGTGTAGACACCCTGCTCAAAAAGGTCTCGCCAAAACACAAAGCATTCCATCATCTCACCTATAACGATTGGGATGATTGGGGTTTGACTATTCATCACATTAAAGCCCATGGCTTGAAGCTCAGTACGCATCGTATTGGAAATATCTTCGAGGCGCTCAAATCTCCATGGCTCTTCCTGGAGGATTTCAAGGGACTTCAACACCGTTGCAACATTTGCAGGAGGCATACTAGCACTAAAAATATGGGATGGTGCATTGTGACGAATGAAATCAATCACAGGTGCATCTCCTACCAGAAAGCCACCGAGTGATGCAAATGACTTGCTAAATGTCCCGCTGATTAGGTCGACTTGATCCGTAAGGCCAAATACAGAAGCTGAGCCACGACCACCCTCACCAACCACACCTACCGCATGCGCATCGTCAAGATAGAGTCGAGCACCATACTCTTTGGCAATGGCAACAAGCTCTGGAATGCTCGCTAAACGACCTGACATTGAAAAAACACCATCACTGACAATGATCTTACCCAAAGATGGATCCTCCCTATCGAGAAGTCGACGAAGGTGATCCATGTCGTTGTGTTGATAACGGACTGTTTTGGCATGGGATAATTGTTGCCCCACAACAATACATGCGTGATTATCCTTGTCTGAAAAAATTACATCGTTACGACCTGCAATGGTTTGAATCGCCCCTTCATTGGTCTGATAACCAGTACTGAACAATACACAAGCCTCTTTACCTAGATACGCCGCCAACTTTTCTTCTAATTCGAGATGCAAATCTAGGGTACCATTAAGGTATCGAGACCCTGTACAACCTGTTCCATAGGTTTCTATGACAGACTGTGCCGCTTCAATCACACGTGGGTCGTTTGTCAGCCCAAGATAATTGTTGGAGCCTGCCATCACGACATCTTTTCCTTCTATAACCACGGTTGTCCCATCCGTTGCCTGAAGGGGTTTAAAATAGGGATACAAGCCGAGACGCTTGATGTCATCCGCCGTCGTAAAATCGTACGCCTTGTTGAAGACGTCTCCGTTTTGAACGTCGAGCTTAATTTCGGCCATGTAACGTGGGTGTGCTTTAGGATTTTAAGAAATTAAGATAGCGAAAATGGAACATTTGTTCAATTTGAGGCCATTCAAAGGTTTATTCTGCAACATGCGCAATCAAAATGATCTCTAAATGAACCATCTACCCCATGAGCGTGTCCAAAAAACACGACTCATATCTCCCAACAAGGACTTGCCATTCAAACGTTTCGGCTCGTTGTTTTGATGATGTGCGCAAAGCTTTTAGTTGTGTTGGATCCGAAAGTAGACGATCGATCGATTGAGCAAACGCATCCGAGTCACCTTCCTCAATAGCTACCCCATTCACCCCATCATCAATCACATCCCGTATCCCCTCAATATAGGTAGCCACCGCTGGACAACTCACAGCATTCGCCTCAAGTAGTACAATCCCAAACCCTTCCATATCTCCGTCAACACTGATGTTTGGCATGACAAAGAGGTCTGCCGCCGCATAGGCATGATGCACATGTTCTTCCACTTGTCGACCCAAAACATGAATTCGATGATGACCCGTCTGATGAAGAGCTTCTATGGCTTGCTCAATCTCTGCCTGTTGCGGCCCCTCCCCAATCATTACGTATTGAACCGGCGTTTGCACATTGGGCAGCACCTGCTCAAGGAACCAAGCATGACCTTTACGCTCAACCAAACGGCCCACCGTGAGCAGCAACGGTTTCTCTGGATCGATGGAGTGAACCTCAGATAGGATAGATTTCGCCTCCATTTGAGAAGGCATGCGTCTTGCAAAGGCTAATTTGATACCATTTGGAAGGACTGCCGCTTTTGAAGGATCCAATCCGCGAGCAATACTTTGTAGACGGGTAGCCTCAGATACCGAAATCACTCGAGTGAGTGCACCAAATACGTTGGGGACCCACCATTGATAGGGGCTGACTGGTAAGGTGACATCTTGACCGTGATTGATGGCGATCATAGGCACCTTCACACCCATGGCTCTCAATACCGGGCTAATGGCAGGC
>DDIC01000018.1:0-1731 GCA_002338335.1 Bacteroidetes bacterium UBA1860 | reverse complement strand
CAGCCGTAACCATCGATCCACAAACAATGAGATCAATATTATGTTGCTTAATCAACGCTGGAACACGTTGCAGGCTTTTCGCAAGGTATCCTGCTGTTGACCACCCGATGTGCTTCCATGCGGTATGATTCACCCATTCGTGCACCTCAAATGTACCTGATGCTTTCAGGTGGTGGAGTAGCTGTTGGCTCACCTCTTGCATCCCACCAATGCTCTCCAATGGATTATCCTGCGGTGGATGAAGGTGAGACATAAACAGTAAAGACGGCTTGTCAGTCATGATCTACCATATCGGTTAAGTCCTTTAAAAAAGCTTCTTGAATCGCGATGCTATCGTAGGTTTCTGCCTCCTTGCGGGCTTCTTTTGCCAAAGCTTGACGTTTTGTAGCGTTCGTGGCCAGGTTTAGCAATACGTCTGTAACCCATTCATCGTCTTGGAGCTTCTCCGCAGGAATCACACACCCATTTACGTTGTCTTCCACAAGAGACGAACTCCCCGGAGACTCCGCCACAACAGCTGCCACACCGCTGGCCATCGCTTCAAGGGTTACATTGCCAAAGGTTTCAGAAATCGAAGGGAACACAAATAGATCCGAGTTTGCATACACCTCTGCAAGATCTGAACCGATTAATGTGCCAAAAAAATGGGCATTTGGACAAGCTTTTTGCATCGCCTCTTGAGTTGGCCCCTCCCCAACAACACAAATAGCGAGCTTGGAAGGCACAAATTCAGCTTCTGAGTGTTGCTTGGTAAGTCGTTGATCTAAGTGATTCATCCACTCACAAAACAGGGCTGTATTTTTTTCTGCGACCAGACGCGATACGTACGTACATACGATAGCCTTCTCAGGGATTTGGTGAGTTTTGCGCCATGACGGGTTCCGTTTTTCTGGAGAGAATAGCGAAGTGTCCACGCCACGAGACCACCGCGCAAGTCGGTGAGACTCTACTCCTTGGCGAAGCAGTTCATCTTGCATCGATTGCGTGGGGACAAAGACCCGATCACACTGGTTATAGAATCTATTTGACGTTTTTCGGACCCAATTTGTCAACCAATCTACTCCGTAATAAGATAGGTAAGACACAAAATTGGTGTGATAGGTAGCCGCAACAGGTTTTTTGTGTGATTTGGCCCATTTGAGCATGGCAAATCCCAATCGATCTGGTGTTGCAATTTGGATAATGTCAGGATCAAATGCTTCTAATTCATGTCGTGCCGTCTTTGATAGACCTGTAGAGAAACGATACTCTGGGCGAAACGGGATGGGAACAGAAGGCACCGCAATCATGGTACCTGGGGCTGCCATCTGAGGACGCGCGACCGTTGGGGCAAAAATCCTCACATGCACACCATTATCCAATAAAAACTGAACCCATCGGTTTAAAGTAATCGAGACCCCATCTCGGATGTGATGGTAATTTCCCGTAGCCAGTGCTACTTTGATTGGAGGCATGAAAAAGCTGAGGTTAGGGTCTGGCTAGAGAATCAAGTTATAGGATCGGGCTGTTGATCTTTCTATGCGTAGAATCTTTCCATGCGTAGAATCATCCCACGAGTGATAGATTCACTGTATCTTCTGTCTAATGTTATCGTTAAGAATATAAAGATTCATGAAGAAAGCCTTTGTTACTGGAGGTACGGGCTTTATTGGCAGCCATTTGGTAGAGCATCTCATCGATCTTGGAGTAGATGTTACCGCACTGATTCGGCAGCGTAAAAAATGGCTTGAA
>DDIC01000026.1:5475-7082 GCA_002338335.1 Bacteroidetes bacterium UBA1860 | reverse complement strand
GTTGATTATGGTGAATCTGGGGTGATCGCCACGGTCTTTTCACGTGCCCACGGACGTATGGCAGTGATGGCCAATGGGGCTAGAAAGCCCAAAAGCCCCCATACGGGCCTTTTTGACCCTGGTTGCATGGTTGAAGGTGTTGCCTACGTAAAACCGTCTAGAGGGGTCCAAACGGCAAAGGAAGCCTCTGTTTGGGTGGATACCTATGCATTACGCTCCAAGATGGAAGGATTGGCGTTGGTGTCTAGCGTGATGGAATTGGTAGGGCAACTTATCCACGATGGAGAGAAAAATGAGACGCTGTTTGATACAACTGCCAGGTATGTGCAATGGCTTACACAACAATCTTCATTGAAAGGATTATTTCACTCCTTTGCAGCGTTTCAGTGTCGCGTGGCGGATGTTTTAGGCTTTGGAATCCAACCCATGGAACCAGAACAGTGGCAAGAGTACAAAGACTTAGGTAGTACACAGTCCCTTTATTTAATCATTGAAGACGGCTCGCTCTCATCTAAAGCCGTAGGGGTGAGTTCCCTCTCCTTGACTCCTTTTGAGGCGTCATTCATCCAACCTGTTGCCCAAGGAAAAGGAGGAGCATCGTTAGAAGACTCCTCCCATACACCTTCGCAATGGATGCAACTAATTCAACACTTGGATCGTTATCTAGGATATCATGTGGGTGGGCTCAAACCACGAAAGTCAGATGCATTGTGGTTTTTTGAGTCGTAAAGTGTAGGTTTGCTTAAGGACGAACAACTCTCACCCATCAACAGCTTCTGAAGTCACGTACATATGTCAACACGCACCTTTATTTTATGGATCACGAGTATCATTTTGGCCGGTGCGGTCGGTGCGCTGCTTGTGTTGAACCTCACACCCGTGGTGATGGATGCACGTCTTGCCTCTGAAGCTAGACCTGATGTTGTGCGCATTACGGAGATTCGTGTGGCGGAACCAAGTAGTTCTTCGGGTGCATCTTCCGGTGCATCAAGTGGCATCTCGGTACAACCATCCTCTGAAAATACATTGAACGAAACATCGCTCACGGCAAACGCGATTCCTTCCCTCGAGTCGATGGGGATGACGTTTCAGGCCATCTCTTCGGAGCTAACGCCATCTGTTGTATCTGTTGAAGCTATGGTTGAAGTCGATTTTTTTGGATCGCGTCGAATGCAGGAGGAATGGTTCAGAGACAGGGAGCAGGAGGATGAGCGACCCAATGAGTTAGATGATCAACAGCAGGAGGATGGGGAGAGCCAACAGGATGGCGGCCCGACTGACAGCCAACAAGAAAACCAAGCCCCTGAATCGCCTGAAGAGCCACGTAGGTCGTATCGCCATCCCAAAGTAAGTGCCATGGGCAGTGGAGTGGTGTTGAGTCAAGACGGCTTCATTCTAACCAACGCCCATGTGATTGATGGTGCAAGTCAAGGCGATGTTCGTGTGACACTTGCCGATAATCGTGAATATGATGCGGTCATCGTCGGGACCGATCCTAGCACTGATATCGCGGTCTTAAAAATCCAGGCCAAAGATTTGAGCGCCGTCACGGTTGGTGATTCTGATGGCGTGACGGTCGGAGATTGGGTCTTGGCCATCGGCAATCC
>DDIC01000026.1:4181-5181 GCA_002338335.1 Bacteroidetes bacterium UBA1860 | reverse complement strand
GGCCATCGGCAATCCATTTCGGTTGCGCTCAACTGTGACAGCTGGTATCGTCAGTGCTCTGAGTCGCCAAGTTGAAATTATTGAGGATGCCCTGAGTATCGAGAGTTTTATTCAAACCGACGCAGCCATCAATACAGGTAATAGTGGTGGCGCTTTGGTGAATCTTCGTGGTGAACTTGTTGGTATCAATACTGCTATTGCAAGTCGAAGTGGTAGCTATCAGGGTTATGGATTCGCTGTGCCAAGCAATTTAGCACTCAAAGTTGCGACCGATATTATCGAGTTGGGTGAGGCTCAGCGAGGATTGCTTGGGGTCACGATTGCTTCGGTCAACAACGCGATTGCCGAAGAGCTAGCGCTGGAAGAGGTTGCAGGAGTTCTTGTTGTGGGTGTCGTTGAGACAAGCGATGCCTATAACCACCTCCAAACTGAAGATGTGATTGTGGCGGTCAATGACGTGAGTGTTCGCGAAAGCAATCAACTTCAAGAACGGATTGCTTTGCACCGACCTGGTGAGACGGTCCAATTAACGCTTCTGCGTAATGGACAACGCATTCAACGGTCTGTGACGCTGATGGGCTCAGAGACGCTCCGCTAGTCAACCCCCGCGAGTCAAAATCGGGATGAGAGCGGTACTTACTCCATCCCTTTGACGATCTCTTCCCCAAATTCAGAGCATTTCAGCAGCGTCGCACCCTCCATGAAGCGTTCAAAATCATAGGTCACACGCTTGTTGCTAATCGCTTTTTCGAGCCCTTTCTCCACCAAATCTGCAGCTTCTCCCCATCCAAGATGACGCAGCATCATGACTGCAGAAAGAATCAACGATCCTGGATTCACCTTGTCTTGACCCGTGTATTTTGGAGCGGTACCGTGTGTGGCTTCAAACACCGCGATTCCATTCTCATAATGCACATTGGCCCCAGGCGCAATCCCAATTCCTCCAACACAAGCAGCAAGCGCGTCTGAGATGTAGTCTCCATTAAGATTCATCGTTGCA
>DDIC01000026.1:653-3894 GCA_002338335.1 Bacteroidetes bacterium UBA1860 | reverse complement strand
TCTCCATTAAGATTCATCGTTGCAATCACGTCATACTCGGCTGGACGCGTGAGGATTTGCTGCAAAAATGCATCGGCAATCACATCCTTGATAATGATGCCATTAGGTAGCTCACACCATGGCCCACCATCTATTTCTTTGGCGCCAAACTCTCGTTTCGCTAGCTCATACCCCCAATTCTTGAAGCTCCCTTCGGTGAATTTCATGATATTGCCTTTGTGGACAAGCGTGACACTCTTGCGGCCTTGGTCGATGGCATAATTGATGGCTGATCGGACCAACCGCTCGGTCCCTTCGATGGAGATAGGCTTAATACCCAAAGAGGAGCTTTCAGGGAAGCGGATTTTGTCCACACCCATCTCTTTTGTGAGGAAGTCACGAAGCTTGGCGTTCTCCTCAGTACCAGTTTGGTACTCAATACCGGCATAAATATCCTCTGTATTTTCGCGGAAAATCACCATATCGGTAAGCTCGGGCTGACGTACCGGGCTTGGGGTGCCGGCGTAATACTTCACAGGTCGCACACATGCATAGAGATCCAACTTCTGACGTATCGCCACATTAATGGAGCGAATTCCACCCCCAACTGGTGTGGTCAAGGGGCCTTTGATCCCTACCTTGTAGGTTTCCAATGCCTCGAGCGTATCCTCTGGAAGCCACTCATTTTCGCCATAGATTCCAAGCGCTTTTTCACCAGCATACACCTCAAACCACTCAATTCCTTTCTCTCCGTTGTACGCCTTTTCTACAGCGGTATCGACAACATGTTTCATTGTTGGTGTAATATCAATCCCAATTCCATCGCCTTCAATAAAAGGGATAATTGGATGATTCCCTGGGGTCAGCGTGCCGTCTTCGGCTACATCTATATTGTTTCCTTGGGTGGGTGCAGTCAATTTTTCAAAGCTCATGGGAATGGATCATTTAAGTCGTAATTGTGTGCAATTACGAGGTAGATTTCTAATTGTCTATGGAGGCTAAAAGTACAAAATCATTCTGAAACCTTTATCTTGAACTCAAGGTATGAAAGTCGTTCACCCATCCATCTGAATCACATGTTATCCCCAATATTTGGCAAAACCAGACAGCCCCGTTCGTTTGATCTGCCCACGAGATATTATGATCCAAAGGAAGAAGAACGTAAAAAACGCTCCATCAAGATTGATACCGTTCGACGACGCAAGGGTTCACAGGGCTTGAGAGTCTTAACCATGGTGGGTTTGCTGGTTCTTGTGCTTTGGATCCTCACATCGTAGGGATGATGCACGCCCTCCAACCCATTTGACTGTTTAAAGATAAAGCGCATTATCATTTCCACAGATGCACTCATTACCAAGATGTCCCCAGAATTGGCGAATAAAATCGCTGCAGGGGAGGTGGTGCAACGCCCTGCATCTGTCGTAAAAGAACTACTAGATAATGCGATTGATGCTGGAGCCACGCGCATTGTCGTTCGATTGGACGCTGCAGGCAAAGAGCGAATTCAGGTAGAAGATAACGGCTGTGGAATGTCACCCGTGGATTTGCAGCTTTGCCTTGAAGCACATGCGACCTCAAAAATCAAGGCTGTGGAGGATTTACAGTCAATTTCGACACTCGGGTTTCGAGGAGAAGCGATGGCGTCTATTGCATCGGTATCACACATGGAGGTGAGAAGTCAGCGACTGGGTGATGAGATAGGACATCGGTTGGTGGTTCATGGTGGGCAGCAAATGACATTTGAACCTGCCGCGGTAGAACCAGGCACGAGAGTGCAAGTGGACCAGCTATTTTACAACGTCCCTGCTCGTAAACGGTTTATGCGCACCGATGCAACCGAGCTCAAAAATGCGTTACAGGTCGTCCAACAATCGGCACTAGCCCATCCTGAGGTTCATATAGAGTGTTTTGCCAATGGTGAGCCGGTCTATCAACTCCCCGCCGTTGACTCCTATGTCGATAGAGCGGTTGCCTTGTTTGGGTCTTCGTTTCGTGCAAGCCTCATCCCCGTCCACGAAGAAGCAGGATTACTTCGGGTCAAAGGGGTGATATCAGATCCTAAATTGACGAAGAAAACCAGAGGGGATCAGTTCTTTTTTGTCAATCGACGCCCTATTCAGCACAAAATTTTGATGTATCACGTCCTCAAGGTGTATGAGCCCTGGACGCAAGGGCGTGAATTCCCGTTTTTTGCTCTCTTTCTAGAAATGAATCCGGAAGATGTAGACGTGAATGTGCACCCTGCGAAGCTTGAGGTCAAATTTAGTGATGAGCGGAGCGTGCAACGCCTAGTTGCTTCTGTAGTCCGCAAGACGTTAAACCAAGCCTTAGGTGTACCCAATATGAATCCCCAGGAGTGGCAGGGTGAGCAGGGTGAAGAGGGTCGTGAGGCCAGGTCTTCGTTTGGCGGTGGGTCTTTATCGGGTGGTGGTTCCTCATCTGGCGGTGGTTCATTATCGTCCAATCCCATGGCCAATTTTGAAAAAGGGCTCCAGTCATTTGGCTACTCAACACTAAAAGGGAGTGCAGGAAAAGCGATTTCGGACACAGTGTATGGCACCCAGGAACCTCAACAAGGCCAAACGGTTGCAGCCCTCGATTCAAACGCTAAGAATTTTTGGCAACTCCATCGTCAATACATCCTTAGCCATACTCGATCAGGATTATGCATGATTGACCAGTACCTGGCTCACCGACGCATTTTATTTGACCGGGCCATGGAAGACTCACAACGAGCCTTGCCATCTTCACAACAGTTATTGTTTGCACAAACCATTGAGTTGTCAGCCTCAGACTTTGAGTTGGTCAAAGAACTTGAGCCGGAACTGGTTCGTATGGGATTTTCGGTAGATCTGCTGTCGGGTCGATCGGTTATGCTGAGTGGTGTGCCTGCCGATTTAACGCAAGGCGGAGAGAAGTCGATCTTGCAGGAAGTTCTGGACCAGTTCCGAGAGCTTGACCATAAACAGGGATTCTCTCGGATTGAAAAAGTGGCCATAGCCTATGCGGTGCATGCCGCCATCCCAAGAGGTAAATTGCTCACCATGAAGGAGATGGAGGCATTAATGGATCAGCTATTTGCATGCCAAGATCCATGGCACGATCCATTAGGGCGTCAAATTGTGCAAATGTGGTCTATGGAAGATCTCTCGAGTTATTTTTCGTGAGGTTTGCCAGGATAATTATGCCCGGATAATTATGACTAGGTGATTTTCCTCGATTAGTCCAGCCCCCCGTAGGCCGTCTGCCTATGCCAAGATTC
>DDIC01000026.1:0-360 GCA_002338335.1 Bacteroidetes bacterium UBA1860 | reverse complement strand
TGCCTATGCCAAGATAGAAAAGATCACCACGAAGTGACTTGCACTCCCTGCCAGGACAAAAAGGTGCCAAATCGCATGGGCATAGCGGAATTTCTTGTCCATGACATAAAAAACGACTCCGCCTGTGTAAAAGACACCCCCCAATTGCACCCAAAAAAGGCCATTATGAGGCAGATCAGTAAGCAGAGATCCACTGTAGGTCACGATGGCATACGACATGGCAAAATACATAAGAATGGCCAAGATGCGCTGACGCTTCCCTGGAAGTAACTCGATAATGATCCCCGCAATGGCGAGTGTCCATACGACAGCAAAAATAGGCCACCCCACAGACTGGTCAATTTCGACGAGTAAAAAGGG
>DDIC01000039.1:52670-73766 GCA_002338335.1 Bacteroidetes bacterium UBA1860 | reverse complement strand
CAAGAGTAATCCAATGGCTGCATTTGCAGCTGTCTGAGCCATACTTAGGGCATCCAATGATGGTCCCGTATTTCCTCTAAATAGTTCTCGAGACGTGGGTATTCCAGCAGGTCTTGGAGGTATGAGATCCAATATCGATTCTGGCAAGGCAAGTACATTTGGATCAACAGCTTTTATCATCTCTTTTAGTGCCTTGCGTTGAAGATCATCATCTAGAATACTTGGACTTAGTTGATTATCACCGCGGACATTGTAACTATACTGATATCCACCAATTAGCTTTACCGTTGCCTCAAGTTGGTATCGATGGAATAAGTAGATCGGCACAAGCACATCTTCTAAATAGGTCATTGGTGTCCCCATAGAAATGACCGCCTCCCCAAAATTTCGAAGTGCAATATCCCGAACTTCAAGAATATGTGACAATTGTGATGTTGGGTCATCACCATACTCCCAAAGATGAGCATATGGATGCGCTCCACCTGCAGGTCTTGCGTCATTATCTGAGATATATAGCAAACCTTGAGTGGCTGTATTTTCTAAAATCTTACGAAGCTCATAGGATTCATCGATCCCCTCTGGAAACTCTTGATAGCCATACAGTATAGTACGTTTATCCCACTCACCAATACCCTCATCATATGCGTTCTCAAGGCTTAATTGACCATTAATAATGTCAACTTTGGGATGAGGATAATCCATCACAGAGGCACGATTATTAACACTGGAGGCAAAGTTATGGTAGATCCCCAGGGTATGACCAATTTCATGTGCAGATAGCTGACGTATTCTACTTAGTGCCATTTCCATCATTCGAGGGTCCTGTTCATAACCTTCATCAAAAGGTGCAAGCAACCCTGATGCGATCATGTAATCCTGTCTTACGCGCAAGGATCCAAGAAGTACATTTCCTTTAATAATTTCACCTGTTCGAGGGTCAACCACTGAACCACCATAGGACCAGCCACGAGTCGATCTATGAACCCAATTGATCACATTGTAGCGTATATCAAGATGGTGAGCATCGTCTGGCAAGACTTTTACTTGAAACGCGTCAATATATCCAGCAGCTTCAAATGCTTGATTCCACCAACGAGCACCTTCAAGCAATGCAGTTCGAACGGGTTCTGGTGTTCCGTTATCTAAGTAATAAACAATAGGCTCAATTGGCTCACTCATTTCGGCATTAGGGTCCTTTTTTTCCAGGCGATGGCGATTGATGTATTGAATCATCATCGGTTTGTCGATCGGCGAGGCATAATCCATAAATGATGTGGGATAATACCCAGCGCGAGGATCGAATACTCTTGGGGTGTACCCATCATCAGGTAATTCTACAAATGAATGATGTTGACGAACAGTAATGGATGTAGGAGATGGAACCACTGAGCGAACTTGAGGTCCAGGATTTTTTCCCGCAAACGTCAAAATTGTTTCAAACTCAGAGTTTTTAGGAAAATTAAATATCCCCTCTTCATAGAGTGTTGAACGGTCTTTATCCAATGTAAATGCACCCTCTCCTCTAGAGGATAGGCGCTCAGTTACACCATGAGCATCTCTCAGGAAAAAAGGAGTCACGTCGATTAAGTAAGCCCCATCCTCTTCAGCCAGTATAGGAAAGGCATATAGAACAGACGAAGCAAACGCTTCTTCAACCGACTTCTTTTCTAGTGCATTCTGGGATCGTGCGATGTAACTAAGATTCGGTTGGATTAAAAAAAGTTTTGGTCCCCGTTTTTCAAAAAAGACAATGCGTTCTCCACCCTGTTGACTGCGATCAAGTCCAATATCATTAGATCCTACACCGGCAGCTAGATAATTTACGTAGAGAAATTGCTCGTTAAGTTTGTCAACCTTGAGCAGCAGTTGAGTCTGGTCATTATCGAAGTAATAATCAAAATACCCCTCTGTGAGAGTAATGGAAGAGGTCTTAGCGGAAATAGTAGGGAGTTGAGCTTGAGCTTGAATGCCCCCTAAAGTCAGAGCTATGAGTAGTGAAAATGCTTTCATAAAAAATTTCGAGAGTTAACTTGCGCATTGAATTCTTTAATAAACACATTTTCAATGATTTATGTTGTGTTATAAGCACCCTTGCTTGCCGCTTTTCGTTGACTTTAGAGGCAAAGCAAGCTACCTTTCACAGTTATATTCAATGACTGCAACGTAGTCCTCTTTCATGCTTGAGACGTACCTTCCTGTTGTCCTTCTTGCTGCGATATCACTAACCATCGCACTCATTTTCATGACGCTCTCACGCGTGATGGGGCCTTACAGACCCAATAAAGTGAAGTTAACTCCGTACGAAAGTGGTATGGATCCTATTGGAGAGGCAAAAGAACGCTATTCCATTTCCTACTATCTCGTGGCGATGGAGTTTATTGTTTTTGACCTTGAGGTGATGTTTCTCTATCCCTGGGTTGTACGATACTTGGACCTTGGATTCGCAACGTTTGTTGCAGTCATTGTGTTTATAACTGTACTCTTCCTTGGACTGCTATACACCTTAAAAAAAGGGACACTAGACTTTAGTAGTCAAACAAAAGTTAAACCTCTATGGGATTAGAAAGCGCTTTAGGCGAAGGATTTATCACAACTCGTGTCGATGATCTCGTGGGCTGGGCACGTGCAAATTCGACATGGCCAATGCCTATGGGATTAGCCTGTTGTGCGATTGAAATGATGGCATTTGCGGGTCCACGGTATGATGCTTCGCGATTTGGCTCAGAGGTTATGCGCTTCTCCCCACGTCAGAGTGATTTACTGATTGTCGCTGGATGGTGTTCATACAAGATGTCCCATGCTGTGCGAAGAATATGGGATCAAATGCCAGATCCAAAATGGTGTATTGCCATGGGTGCGTGTGCCTCTACCGGTGGTATGCATCGTTGCTATGGCGTTGTGCAGGGGATTGACAATTTCTTACCTGTTGACGCCTACATCTCAGGATGCCCACCACGGCCTGATGCCCTCTTGAATGCGTTGATGACAATTCAAGAAAAGGTCAAAACAGAACATTCTGTCTTGCTTGATGCTTAATGAGCAACCATAACTCACATAACGACGCTTACAGCGATATAATGGCGTATGTAGAACATGAGCACGGGGTTAGCCATCCCATCTCTGTCTACAGGTCAACCTCTGATCTTACCTTGGTCGTCCCTAGGGATCTATTGATCGAAACCCTGCCCAAGCTCAAAGAAGAACACCACTTTATCTACCTGGTAGACATCGTGGGAACGGATCGCTTTGTGGAGGGGGACCGCTTTGAGGTACTGTATAATCTCATTGATCTCAAACAGGGTCGAAGACTCGTTGTCAAAACATTTGCTGACGAAGATATCCCTGTCTTACCTTCTGCATCTGCTATCTGGACCAATGCCTCATGGCATGAGCGAGAGATTTTTGATATGTATGGAGTCCATTTTACCGAACACCCCGATCTACGAAGAGTTTATCTTCCCGAAGACTTTGAATACTATCCCTTAAGGAAAGAATTTCCATTGCTTGGAATACCTGGGTCGATTGATTTACCTACGTCCACACCTGATCAGGAGGCCTCCTCATGATGGAATTAGAACAAAAATCGGCCTCACCTACCTTCTTCAAGAAGCATCAAGAATCCTTCTACAAGTCATTAGAGGATAAGCATACAACCTTAGAATTTGAGGATAGCGACGATCCGCTTAATTCTCGGATGGTACTAAATATGGGACCCTCACACCCTGCAACACATGGTGTTTTGAGGCTACTCTTACAATTGAATGGAGAAACCATTGAAAAGGCGAAGCTTGACTTAGGCTATCTACATCGCGGTGTTGAAAAGATTGCGGAGAATAAAACGTACCAAGAATTCATGCCATATACCGATCGCATGGATTATCTATCGCCCTACAGTAATAATGTAGCGCTATGCTTGGCTGTTGAAAAGTTAGCCGATGTTGAGGTGCCTGAACGCGCCCAATATATTCGAATGATTGGTGCTGAACTGGCTCGTATCTCTGCCCATTTGTTGTGGCTTGGTACGATGGTTATGGATTCTGGCGCCATCTCTTTCTTTATCTGGACATTCCGAGAGCGCGAAAAGATCTATGATATCATGGATCAATTGGCTGGTCACCGATTTACGGTCTCACACGCTCGTATTGGAGGGGTTGCCAATGACATTACAGATGATGCCATGGCACTGATTAAGGAGTTCGTACAAACCTTTCCAAAGGAATTGAAAGGGTTTCACAGCATGCTAGATCGTAATCGCATCTTTGTGGATCGCAATGTTGATGTTGGGGTGGTCTCTACTGAAAAAGCCATCGATTTAGGGGCAACAGGACCGATTCTACGAGGCTCTGGATATGCTTACGATATCCGTCGTTTTGAGCCTTATCTCAAATATGACGAAATGGATTTCGAAATCCCGACAAGGCTCGAGGGTGACAATTTGGCCAGATATTATGTGCGTATGGAAGAGATGCACGAAAGCATCCGAATCCTTCGTCAATGTTTAGACCGATTGCCCAAGGGGCCTATCCGTGCAAACGACGCAAAGCAGGCATATCCCTCAAAAGATGAGGTCTACTACTCTATGGAAGGCATGATTCACGATTTTATGATGACCGATACAGGGATTTGTCCTCCAGAAGGCGCTGAAGTGTATCATGCGGTCGAAGCACCCAAAGGAGAGCTTGGGTATTTCATTCAAAGTGATGGAACGGGGCATCCGTGGAGACTCAAAGTAAATGCGCCTTCCTTTAGAAATCTTCAAGTCCTAGAGCACTCCCTTGAAGGGGCATCGATTTCAGATACCGTTCTTATTATTGGAAGCATCGATCCCGTGATGGGGGAAGCAGATAAATAATTATGTCACAAAAGTCATCAGATAACGGAGCATCATTGAGCCAAAACGGCACGAGTGCCTACACGTTCACAAAAGAGCAGCTAGCAGAGATTGAGGTGCTAAAAACTAAATACCCTGAAGTTCAAGCAGTGACTCTCCCTGTACTTTGGATGGCTCAAGATACTTTTGGGCATGTAGACCCTGAGGTGCAACGTCTTGTGGCTTATACTCTAGATCTGCCAGAATCTCACGTTCACGGAGTAGCGGAGTTCTACACGCAGTACTTTAAAACCCCCAAAGGCAAGCATGTGTTAGATGTTTGCACCTGCCTTAGTTGTCACCTATGTGGCGGGATGGATACCCTAGGGTACTTAGAGAATAAATTGGGGATTAAAGCGGGAGAAACCACACCCGACGGAGAGTTCACACTACAAGAAGCAGAGTGTCTAGGGGCGTGTGGCTATGCACCTATGATGCAAATTACCAATGATGTATATGTGAACCATCTCACCCCTGAAAAGGTCGACCAAGTATTGGATCAGTTAGCCTCTGGAGACACTCCAGACTTTGAGTCCATACCGATGCCCCTTGTGTCAACGACATCAAACAACGAAGCGGCTGGAGGTTCTGATGAGTGATTGGACAACCTACGAACCTGTCTTGATTCCGAATATTGCGGGTCTCGATCGTCTCGAAACGTACAGAAAGCACGGAGGATACGACGCTTTGCATGCTGTGTTACATGACCAGAATACATGGCCTGATCCTGCTTCAGTTGTTCAAGAAGTGAAAGAGGCTAACATTCGTGGTCGTGGTGGAGCTGGGTTTAATGCTGGGCTAAAATGGTCTTTCATGCCCCCCGTGGACGGTGGGCCTAGGTATCTTGCATGCAATGGGGATGAATCTGAACCAGGTACGTTTAAGGATCGTAAAATCTTTGAGTACAATCCTTTTTTGTTTATTGAGGGGGCGACGATTGCTGCCTACGCGATGTCCATTACGTCGATTTATGTCTATATCCGTGGTGAATATCGCTCTTGGATTCACAAAATGGAAAAAGCTGTTTCAGATGCCTATGACGCTGGGCTTCTTGGTCAAAACATACTGGGAAGCGACTTTAGTGTGGATCTTGTGTTGCATAGTGGTGCTGGAGCGTACATTTGTGGTGAGGAAACGTCACTCCTTGAGTCCTTAGAGGGAAAAAGGGGGTATCCACGTGTAAAACCCCCCTTTCCTGCTCAAAGAGGTTTATGGGGGCGTCCAACAACCATCAATAATATCGAGACCCTTTCCAATGTGCCTGGGGTGATTCGAAATGGAGCAGATTGGTTTAAGAGCATTGGCGCAGAGTCACATCCCGGTCCCATTTTGTATGGCATCTCGGGTCACGTAAATCGCCCTGGAGTTTATGAGCTACCCTCAGGCATGCCTGTCATGACATTGATCGAAGAGGTTGCCCAAGGAATGCGTAATGGGAAAAAACTCAAGGCGATTATTCCTGGGGGCTCATCCACCCCTATTCTTCCTGCCAAGGATCTAGAGGATCTCACGATGGATGCCGATGCCCTACGCGGTGCAGGATCCATGATGGGGACTGCTGGTATGGTTGTGATGGATGAGGACACCGATATTGTGGAGACTCTATGGAGAATCAGCAAGTTTTATCATCATGAATCTTGTGGACAATGCACTCCTTGTCGTGAGGGTACTGGGTGGCTCGAAAAAATCCTCGAGAAAGTGGTTACAGGGCAAGGGACAACCCGTGATCTCGATTTACTGCTAGATATTACATCACAAATGGAAGGTCGTACCATTTGTGCCTTGGCAGACGCCGCCGCATGGCCTGTACGATATACGATTAGTCGCTTTAGAGATGAATTTGAAGCTCGATGTAAACCGAGTCTTATCCCTGTTGGATAACGCAAAACGTGTAGAGTACCCATGGCAGAAATCGTAATTGACGGAATACCATACAGCTTTGAGGGCAAGCCAAAGTTGCTCGATTTTATTCTATCAAAGAATAAAGATGTCCCCTTTTTCTGTTATCACCCTTCCATGAGCGCCCCCGCTAATTGCCGTATGTGTATGGTAAAGGTTGGGCAGTACGTCAAGAACAGAGAAACAGGTGACTATGAGCTTGATGACCAAGGGGAGCGTCGAATCCGATGGTTCCCAAAGCTGCAAACGTCGTGCAACATGGACATGATGGACGATATGATTGTCCATACTCATGAGACAGATGACCTCGTAAAAAGGGCACACAAGGACACTCTAGAGATGATCCTTATCAACCATCCACTGGACTGCCCGATTTGCGATCAAGCGGGTGAGTGCCCCCTGCAGATCCAAACCTACAAGTATGGACCTGAGGGATCACGGTTCGAGGTTAAAAAGCAACACAAGCCTAAACATGTACAACTCGGCCCCCGTGTGACACTAGATGCTGAGCGATGCATTAATTGTACTCGCTGCACGCGCTTCACCGATGAAATTAGTCAGTCACATCAGCTTACCATCACGCGAAGAGGCGACAAGAATCATCCTACCACAGCTCCAGGAACCGTATTTGATGACCCCTACTCCATGAATACGATTGATTTATGCCCTGTGGGTGCACTTACATCGACCGATTTCCGCTTCAAGGCACGAGTCTGGGAAATGAATCAAACACCCGGTCTCGACATCACCAACGGGAAGGGTGTCAATGTAGACTTATGGACACGTGATAATGTTGTGCTTCGCATTACCCCAAGACATAATCCACATGTGAATGAGTACTGGATGACAGACAAGGGTCGAGATGCCATTCACCTCTATAATGAACAAAGACTCTCCACCCCTGCAATAAGACTACATCCTAATGACAGTAGCCTGGTGATGACCTCATGGGATAATGCATACCAAACAACTCAGGAGATTGTTGAGTCTACCGATACAAAGCAAATCTTAGTGTTGGGTAGTCCTTACGCATCTGTGGAAGAGAATGGAGCATGGATGCAATTTTCTGAATCGATACTCAAGCAGTCCCCTTCCTACACAACTCACATTGAAAAAGAATCGGGGGATGATTTCCTCCTTGTGGATGACCAAGCGCCCAACACCTATGGATGTGAGCTTCTGGGTCTTAAAAAACGAACTAAAGCAGCGTTCAAGAAAGCTGTGGCAGAAGCAAAAGTGATCCTCTCTCTACATGACGATTACATCGAAAGAGGATGGCTTAGCGAAGAAGAGATTAAGGGGAAAACATGGATCTACTTTGGAACGAATCATACGCAGATGGCCAAAGCAGCCACCTTGACGATCCCAATCACATGCGCGGTTGAACACACCGCTAGTTATGTCAATGTAGATCAAAGAATTCAACGCACCTATCCTGCCAAAGAGACGAAATACACCAACCGTCGACTAGATTTAGAAATGAGTGAAGGGAGACTTGATCGATTTGGAACCAAATTTGATCACTGGGTGAATGAAGACCACAAAGTAGATTGTAAGCCACTTTGGGAAATTGTAGGGGATCTATCTTTGCTGTGGGGCCATACTCTCTCCTATCGCCATGGACGTGATGTTTTGGATGCACTAGCATCAAATATCCCGGCTCTTGAAGGTGTGACCTACCAAGCTATGGATGATCAGCGAGGTATCTTATTAACATCATCAGAAACACAGGAGGCCTCATCGTGACCCCATATATTGTTTTAGGGGTATCTGTAGCTCTACTCGTTTCCTCAGCTGCCATCGCTGTCTATGCTGAGAGACGTATTGCTGGAGCGATTCAAAATCGATACGGTCCAAATCGTGTAGGGCCTTTAGGCTTGTTTCAGCCAGTGGCAGATGTCATTAAGCTGATTCTAAAAGAAGATATCACTCCAACCGCTGGGTACCGTTTTTTACATACGATTGCCCCCATTATTCCAGTGGCCACAGCCATTATGACAGTTGCAGTCATACCGTTTGGAGATGGATTGTATGTCTCCAACATGAACGCCTCTGTGCTCTATTTGTTGGCTATTGCTTCGCTGGGTGTGTATGGTATCACCATTGCGGGATGGGCTTCAAATTCCAAGTACTCCCTTTTGGGTGGCTTACGTGCGTCTGCACAGATGATTAGTTACGAATTACCCTTGGGAATGGCCGTAGCCTCATGCCTTTTGTTTGCAGGTTCTTTGAATGTACTAGATGTTGCTGCATCTCAAGAAACTTGGTGGAATATCCTCCGAAACCCTCTTGGCGGCATCATTTTCATCATCTCTGCATTTGCCGAGTCAAAACGTACGCCATTTGATCTTGTGGAGGCAGAACAAGAGCTTGTCGGTGGATTCCACACAGAATACTCTTCTATGAAATTTGGGATGTTCTTCCTGGCGGAGTACATGCATGTGGTCATTAACTCAATGCTTATCACAACCTTTTTCTTTGGCAGTTACCATCTTCCATTTGCCGCCTTATGGTTACCTGAGTTATCAGAACCCCTCAAAATGGCTCTGGATGTATCCGTTTTCCTCGCCAAGACAAGCTTTTTTGCATTCTTTTTCATCTGGGTACGATGGACAATAGGTCGATTTACGTTCAAGCAAGTGATGGATCTGGGGTGGTCACGACTCTTACCTCTAAGCATTCTCAATTTTGTCATTATAGCCTCAGTCCTCTACTTCCTAGAACATGGCCTCTCGTAAGCCACTGAGCATTCTGTTTATTGGTGACATTGTCTCCCAACCTGGGCTAGAGATTCTACAAACTCTATTGCCTGCGTTGTTAAAGAAGCATCAGCCAGTTTTTGTAATTGCCAATGGTGAGAATTTACATGAAGGAAGAGGCCTAAATGATGAGCTGGCAGATGCTTGCTTTGATTTAGGGATCCACGTCCTTACCGGCGGTAATCACTCCTTTGACAAACACCTTATTTTCAAGCGGCTAAAAACAGAAAAGAGAATTCTTCGTCCATTTAATTATCCCAAGGGGAATCCAGGAATCGGATTTGGCGTATACCAAATTCCAGGGCGTGATCAGAAAATTGGGGTCTTAAATCTAATTGGCCGGACCTATATGCAACCGGTGAATGATCCTTTTGAATCGGCGAATTATGCTATTTCAAGAATGAAAGACGAAGTTGATATCCTCTTTGTGGATATGCACTCTGAGGCAACAGCCGAAAAAATGGCCATGGGTTGGCACTTGGATGGACGAGTATCGGTGGTTGTTGGAACGCACACCCATATTCCCACCTCTGATGCGCGTATCCTGCCCAAAGGGACAGGCTATATCACAGATGTGGGTATGACAGGGTCGTTTCAGTCTGTCCTAGGTCTGGATATTGAGACAGCAAAACGACGACTCACCATGCTAACACCTCAACGGTACAAAACTGCAGAAGGCGATCCTAGAATTTGTGGGGTTCTGGCTACATTGAAGGATGATGGGACCTGCGCTCGAATGGAGCAAATCCTTTTACCAGAGTTTGTATCAGAACGCTCATGACAACTTCACCCATGTTACGTGCCAAGGATGTCAGCAAATCGTACAAAAACGATGAAGGACAGTCTATCGACGTGCTGAAGCACTGTTCCTTGGAAGTACATCAAGGACAAATTGTTGCCATAATGGGATCGAGTGGGTCTGGCAAAAGTACACTCTTGCATCTTCTTGGAGGGATTGATTCACCTGATATTGGCACGATTCATTGGTCTGAGACCCAAATTTCAGCCATCTCTTCAAATGAGCTAGATGCACTTCGTAACCGAATGATGGGGTTTGTCTTTCAGTTTCATCATCTTCTGGCCGATTTTACCCTTCAGGATAATGTGAGTTTACCTCTCATCATAGGTGGCTATGATCAAAAAAAAGCGCGCCATCAAGCCAGTGAATTCCTTCAAGATCTTGGTTTGGGGCACCGTTTGACACATTTCCCCAAACAGTGTTCTGGAGGTGAGCAACAACGAGCGGCGATTGCAAGAGCCTTTGTACATCAGCCAAGCATCATCTTGGCCGATGAGCCTACAGGGAATTTAGATGAAGCGACATCTAATGAAGTCATGGACGTGCTTATTACACGATCACGACAGAGTCAAACGGCGTGTGTATTGGTCACACATGATGCTGAAATCGCCAAACTATGTGATCACATCTATGAACTTCACGAAGGTGTTTTACGCTAAGGTTTGATTCCAATAGCGAAGGAGCGTAACTTTCTTAATTAACCAATTTATTGCTTTTCATTATATGAGCACGTTTCCAAATCCTGCAGAACAGGAAGAACAAGTTGATCCGTCCGTACGAGTCCTTCAATGGTTGACGGACAACTCCAAGGTATTAATCATTAGTGCCGCGGTTGTCATTACGGGTATCGCCGGTCTTGTGGGATGGAATCTATACTCTGAGAACCGTGAGCAAGAAGCGCAGATTTTGCTGGCTACCGCGGAAGGATACCTTTCCGTGGGGCTATATGATGCAGCCTTGAATGGTGTTGAATCCGATTTCACCCTAGGTTTTGTTCAGATTCAATCTGGCTATAGTGGCACCAAAGCCGCGAATCTTGCGTCGTATTATGCGTCAATCGCGTACTACGAGTTGGGACAGACAGACCTTGCGCTGCAATCCATCCAATCCTACAAACCTGTCAAAGGGATTCTTGGCGTAGGACCGATCGCGTTCCATGCTAAGTTACTGGAAGAAAATGGGTCTTTTCTTGCAGCTGGTGATCGGTATATGGATGCAGCAACCTGGAGCGACAATGAAGGGACCACACCAGATTTCATGCTTCAAGCTGCATATAGTTATCAGCAGGCTGGCGATTACGACACCGCTTTAGAAGTTGTAGGACAACTGATTGATGATTATCCACAGAGCCTTTATGTCTCACAGGCCAAATCCCTACAAGGAAAACTTCTTGTTCTGAATTCGTGAAGCACATTCATCTCATCCAGACGGGTGGCACGATTGCCATGGATGTCAAGGATGGGGAAATGTTTTGGGATGATGAGCGCTTCAAAGCCTCGTTTGATAGAGCGTTTCCAGAGTTAGAGGATATCGCTCACATTACCCACGAGTCTCTATTTCGAGAGGATTCCTCGGACCTGCACCCAACGAATTGGATAGCGTTGGCTCATGCGATACGGTCTGCTGCGGGTACGTGTGACGGAGTCGTTGTGCTTCATGGTACGGACACGATGGCATTCACAGCCTCTGCCCTCTCATACACGCTTAGTGACCTATCCATACCCATCATATTAACTGGGAGCCAGGTACCTTTGAGTGTGCTTCGTAGCGATGCCAGGCGAAATCTAATGAATGCCGTCGAGCTTGCTACCTATCCTATAGCCGAGGTCATGATTGCCTTCAATGATTGCCTATATCGAGGGAATCGCACCACAAAGCTTAGCATTAATGAGTTTAATGCATTTTCGTCCCCAAATGAGGCACTTCTAGCAAAAATAGGCATGTCGATTCAGTTCCAACAAGAGTATAAAGGCCTTCGCAACTCACAAAAAGAACCTGCGAAAAGACCCTTTCAGGATCCATCCACACGTTTCGGTCTTAATTTTTCACCTGAATCGCTCTCCATTTTCCCACTATTCCCTGGTTGGAAGCCCCAACTAAATTTACCACAAGAGCTTGACCCCATGAACACAAAGCAGGTGGTGATTCTTGAGGCTTATGGCAGTGGGAATGTACCCACCAAGGGCCCTACCTCGGTTTTGCCCTTTGTGGAGCAACTTCGCGCGCAAGGGAATCATGTCATCGTGCGATCGCAAGCACTCTACGATACAGTGCAGCTAAGCGCGTACGAGAGTGGTCGTCAACTAGAAGCGCTTGGCGTAGTTTCTGCAGGAGATATGACCTACGAATCTACAATCACAAAAGCCATGCTCTGCGTGGCGCACACCTCTTCCCAGGAGGAATTCAAAAGTCTATTTGAGACTCCATACTGCGGGGATCGATAAACCAAGTGTGCAAAGAATTACGCTAATAACGCAGTCGTTACGACTGTGCCTTTTTAACACTCTCTTTTACTTCTTTTGAAAACTTAAACGTCGGCACGTTCTGTGCGGGTAAGTGAACCTCAACATTCGTTTTTGGATTACGTGCCTTTCTTGCTGCACGCTCAACCACTTTAAATACACCAAAACCACGGAGTTCAATGGTTTCCCCACGCTCCATAGATTCAGATACTGTTTGTAAAAAACCGTTTACAACTTCTTCGGTGTCTTTTTTTGTTAGCCCCAGTGAGGAGGATATTACATCTACGATGTCTGCTTTTGTCATAATGAACGTCTCCTTAGTGATGATACTGATCAGTTATCCACGCAAGTTCGTAAATCTTTTATTACATTGGTAATACTTTTTTAACATTGCCTCTAAGAACCTTCATCGCACATGGACGCACTCGAATCGGTTGTTGACTTTCTAAACAACCTTGTATGGAATACGCCCTCTGCCATCCCCGTCATGATCATAGCGCTATTGAGCTATGGTCTATTTATCACGATTCGACTGGGATTTATCCAGCTAAGACAATTTGGTCATGGACTTAAGGTTGTTCGTGGGGCATATGATAATCCTGATGAAACGGGGGATGTAAATCACTTTCAGGCGCTATCTACTGCATTATCAGCAACCGTTGGCATTGGGAATATTGCCGGAGTCGCCATTGCCATCCATTATGGTGGACCTGGTGCACTTTTTTGGATGTGGATTACCGCATTCTTGGGAATGGCTGTGAAGTATTCTGAGTGCCTTCTTGCTGTAAAATATAGAGTTCAAAACGCAGATGGCAGTGTCTCCGGTGGACCTATGTACTACATTGAGAAAGGTCTTGGGGCTAACTGGAAATGGCTTGCTGTCTCCTTTGCCTTCCTCGCCGTGATTTGCTCCTTCTTAACAGGAAACGCCGTTCAGGCTAACACGGTCGCCGACACCTTGCAATCGACATTTTTGATCCCTAAATATGCAACTGGGATTATTACGGCTACCATTGTGGGTATTGTCATTATTGGTGGGATCAAACGTATTGGCCGAGTCACAGCGCGCTTGACACCTATCATGGGACTCCTATATGTTGCGGGTGCACTTGTGATTCTGATCCTTAACGCAGATCAAATTCTTCCAGGTCTTTGGTTGATCGTCTCTAGTGCCTTTAATCCGACGACAGGGGCCTATGGGGTTGGCTCGGGTGCTTTTATATTGACGATGGTTTGGGGTATTAAACGTGGTCTGTTTTCAAACGAAGCGGGTCAAGGATCAGCACCTATTGCTCACGGGGCTGCAAAGACCGAAGAGCCCGTACGTGAAGGGGTTGTTGCGTTGTTAGAACCCTTTATTGATACCCTTGTCATCTGTACAATGACAGGACTTGTGATCATCACCACAGGGGTATGGGATCAGAAACACCCAAGTTCTTTCACACCCATCAACGCTGAGGTTCAATATGTTGTGGATGACACCATGGATCCAGAAGCCACTACTCTTATCGTGGAAGATGGTGTAGTGACCAATGGAACAGTCATTTTCAACGATGTAGCGATCGAGCCTATTTATGTAGACGACGCGAATACCGAAACTTTCACAGGCCTTATTACTGTAGGTGAAGGAGTCTCGTTCTCCACTATGGATGGTGAAGAGGTTGGGCGTTTGCACGGTGCTGTCATAGAAAATGGAGCACCCTTAACAGCTCTCGCCTTTGAAGCAGGTTTACCCTTTGAAGGTGGGCGATACATTGTCACAATCTGTGTGCTCATGTTTGCCATTTCCACCTCTATTAGTTGGAGTTATTATGGGGATAGGGCTATTCAATACCTCGCGGGCGATCGATCCATTTTACCTTACAAAGTGGTCTACATAGCTATGCACTTTGTGGGTGCTGTTTTGACGCTTGAAGTGATATGGGCCATTGGAGATATCGCATTAGGGCTCATGACATTCCCCAATTTAATTGCGTTGTTTGCTCTCTCTGGTGTCGTCTACAAATCGACGAAAGAGTATTTTGATCGTATGGCGAAGTCCTCTGACTCCTAAAGATCCTTCTTAGATGAACGTCCTGGATCACGCACTCGTCCACCATGATTTATGCGCGCTTCGTGCAAGTGCTTCACCGATCCAAATCTACAGGGCTGCTAGCAACAGGATCTCTACGCTGCTTATTGCAGAAGCTCTTAGAGGGTTATCTACGACAAAGGTTTCTGTAGAAACACCCCTTTCTCAAACCGATGGGCATCGAATACTCGAAGATGTCATCGCTGTGGCTGTACTTCGAGCAGGATTATCCATGATTGACCCTTTCATTCAATTATTTCCAGAAGTTAAAGTGGCTCATTTGGGCTACGAACGAGACGAAGAAAGCCATAAAGCTCGTCATTATTATGAAAAAATCCCTCCTTTAACGACTTCTTCGAATGTGTTTATATGCGATCCGATGCTTGCGACTGGAGGAACCGTTTGTCAATGTATTGACTCATTCAAAGCAAAAGGGGCACACAAGATTCATGTTTTGAGTATCATTGGTGCGCCTGAAGGTGTTGCTCGCGTCAAAAATGAGCACCCAGAAGTTACTATTACCCTCGCCGCACTAGATTCTCATCTTAATGAACAAGCCTATATTGTCCCAGGATTAGGGGACGCCGGTGACCGTACCTATGGGACCTAAACGAATGGAACCTTGATGCACGAAACCCAGTTTCCAACCCAATTACAACGGATACAAACGTAGATGATTGAATACTTTGTATCCGATGTGGATGGCTGTTTAGCCACACCTTTTCAGGAGCCCGATTGGGAGGCTCTGAGTCAGATTCGAGCCTATCATAAACGAGCGCGTCTTGATAGACAGACCCAGGGAGAATCACCCTATCCCCTACTCTCCATTTGCACCGGTCGGCCTTTAGCATACACTGAAGCGTTAACCCAGTGGTTGGGGATTCGAACACCCTTTGTTTTTGAAAGTGCCCTGGTCTTTGACCTTGAAACGTATCAAGTTAGAGGAGCAGCAACGAATCGTAATGCATGGATACAAACCGATCCTTCAACCATTCACACGATCACCGCTACAGGGGACTATGAGCTTGATAACTTTTCGTCACTTTCACAGCACCCAGGAATTCGAGATATACATCAGGTAAAGGAGTGGTTTCTCCAAGATGTGGTGCCGAGATATCCTGAGATGTCGATTGAGTTTGCAAAGATTCTAGATGCTGGGCTTGTGTGTCATGATCCTGAGCTAGTCGACATTGTGGAGAAAGAAACTGAGCTGTATCTAAAGAAACATGCCCTGACTCATCTAGAGATCCATACAACCGATGTCTCTATCAACGTACTACTCGGTGGAAATAATAAGGGCTTAGGCTTACGACTTTTGGCAAATGCGTTTCAAACACCGTTGTCAGAAATCGCATACATAGGCGACAGTAGTGGTGACATCCCTGCACTTGATTTGGTAGTTTGCCCCTTCACCCCTGCCAATGCACGAAGGATCGTCAGACAACAAGAGGGCTACCATCACCTTGCCTCTCAGACCACGGAGTCTGTGCTAGAGGCATATGAACTTTGTGTAAAGGATAACATGGGGTAACGCTGGGTTAACATACAGGAGATACTTTAAGCTTTTACCCAATATGTGTCCCAGCATGTGTCAAAGTCCTGCTATGAAAGTTTCCTCACTCCTTTTTCTTCCTTTTCTTTTTACAGTTCCAACGGTTGCTCAAACGACAGAATCTCATGAGGAGCATGAACATTTTGTAAAGTTCAGAACACAAGTCGATACAGTCACGCCCTACTTTAAAGTTTCTAAGGGTACGACATCTCAAAATCCGTGGAATCATCTCGACTTCTATAATCAAGCGAAAAATTTTCAGTTCGCTATCGTTACAGATCGCACGGGTGGAGAGCGTCCAGGTATTTTCTCAGTTGGTATTGAGAAATTGAATCTGCTGAAGCCTGAGTTTGTCATGAGTGTAGGTGATCTCATTGAAGGGTACACGGAAGATGTCGACCAGCTCAATCGTGAATGGGATGAGTTTATCGGGTTTATCGAGCAACTAGAAGCCCCTTTCTTCTATGTCCCAGGAAATCACGATATCACGAATGAAGTCATGGAAGAGATTTGGGAAGAACGTTTTGGACGGACCTACTATCATTTCTTATACAATGATGTCCTTTTTCTTGCACTCAACAGCGAAGAGGCTATTCAAGGATCTGGCGGTGGTGGAATCGAAGACGAGCAGTATGAATACATCAAAAGAGTCCTTGAAATGCATCCTGATGTACGTTGGACAATGGTCTTTACACACCAACCGATGTGGATCTATGAAAACCCTCGCCGTTGGTGGGACGTTGAAGCCCTTCTAGCAGATCGTGATCACACCGTATTTGCGGGGCATTATCACAATTATGTGAAACGTGAGCGTAATAATGCAAACTACTACACTCTTGCCACTACAGGAGGCGGAAGCCGCATGCGAGGACCCTTATTTGGAGAGTTTGATCACATTGTGTGGGTTACAATGACCGATAATGGTCCAGTTGTTGCAAACCTCCTCCTAGATGGAATTTTTGATGATGATATTCGGACAGAAGACCTCGCAAATATGGTCAATATGGTCTCTTCAGAGGTTGCCATGACAATACAACCTGGTTTTAATCCAAATGTGACCCAGCAAGAATACACAGCCAAAATTCAAAATTACAGTAATTCACCCATGAAGGCAGACCTTCATGTCATGGATGCGACGGGAACCACGATCACACAGACAATTCCACTTGATTTAGAACCCAATTCCGTTGTGATGCAAGACATCTCTGTAGATCATGCTGATCCCATTCAAGTCAAAGCAGCATACCGTTATGCGTTTGATGGGTATCCAGACCTTGAAACAGAGCAAATCGTTACGCTGCAACCACAGTTTTTTCATACTCTAGCAGACACCGATCGTCGCGTCAAAGTGGATGGAGATTTGTCAGAGTGGGGTCAACTGCGATACTCCAGTGCTTATGCACTCGACATGACATCGCAGACACCTGTAGATCCTGCAGATGGCTTTCGTTTTGATGTGTCTATGAAACGGGGGAAACTAGTCGTTGCTGTAGATGTGACAGATGACGAATACTATGTCCCTGGGGGAAATCCTCTTAACCAAGATGGTATTGGTGTGATTGTCGATGCAAATCCTTTTGGCCGAAGCTCTCAAAACAATTTGGATCAAGAAAAAGTCTTCGAAGACTGGTTCCCACTGCTCATCACACCATCAGATGACCAAGTCAATGAGCTCGCTTACCAGTCCATCATCGGCAAATACATGTCAGGAGCATTGAAACGCACATCCACAGGATATACTGCAGAGTTTGAGATGCCTCTGAAAGCGATTATGCGTCGAATGACCGAAGGAGACGGCACCTTTAGGCTCAACGTATTAATGAATGACTTTGACCGCAATGGAGACTCTCATGTTACACTTGGATGGAAACCATCGTGGGATCAACCAACAAGTGCACTTGGGTCTGGAACGTTTGCCTTTGATCCAGAAGACGCCATTGAAGAGATCACAAAAGAAGAATAAAACGACTTCAATAAAACAGTCACAAAGACCTGTTCAGGATGGAGAACTGAACTCACAAAAACACGCTCACTACTTACTCTATTTCACATACTATGAAAACCCTCCTCTCACTCGCTCTCTATTTTGTTCTAGCCACCACAACGTTTGCCCAAAGTGTTTCACTCTCTGGTCGCATTCTTTCCGAGTCTGATGAATCCCTGATTGGCGCCACGGTTCTTCTTGAAACATCGTCTGGTGACTTCGTCGCTGGAGCATCGGCAGATCAAAACGGTCTATTCCGTCTATCCGTGAATCCTGGTGCTTACCAATTAACGGTATCCTATGTGGGATATGAGACTTATGATGAGCCTATCCGTTTGGAAGCAGATCAGTCGGTCACCATTGTTTTGGAAGTAAATGACCTTGAGTTGCGTGAAGTTGTGGTGACGATACAAAAGCGTGCTCAAAGCAATATCGACGTCCCTGTAGCGGTAAGTAATGTGTCGGCTGAATTTATCAGTGAGGCCAATCTTGAATCCTTTGCCTCCCTTTCAGACTACGTGCCAGGTGTCCAGGTTCAAGAGCAAGTGGTCATTTTGCCAAGTTATGTGATTCGTGGGATAACCTCTGACAACTCAAGCTTAGCAGTCGAAAATCGCGTGTCAGTCTTTCAGGACAATATCTCAATCTCCAAAGCGATTAGTGCATACGTAGAGTTTTTTGATATTGATAGAGTAGAAATCGTTAAAGGGCCTCATGGCACGCTATTTGGCCGTGCTGCACAAATTGGAGCTATCCAGATTGTGACGAAGAAACCAACCGCTCGTACGGGTGGAAATGTTACACTTGGTTTGGGAAATTACGGACAAGAATATGTCCAAGCGACATTTAATGCCCCTCTAATCGAAGATAAACTCTTCGGTCGTGCCTCTATTGTCTACAACCAACGAGATGGCTATATCGAAAATCTTGGTGGAGGGGATTTGCAGGGGAAAAATACCTTTGCCGCAAGAGTGAGTTATCGTTATATCCCCACAGATAATATCGTGGCAGATTTCATTCTTAATTATCAAAAAGATGACACACCTGGGACATCATTTAAGAGCGGCGTTTATGCTCCCACAGGTGGTACGTTAGAGGCCAGTGATCCGGCGGCTTTGGAATCAGGTGAAGATCTGCGTGCTTTCCGTGATGTCTTTGGGTTAACCCTTAACGTCACTGCTGATTTATCAGATAACGTTTCATTAACCTCAAATACGGGTTTTCGCCAGCTAACGGGAGGTGAAGTGTTTGATGCAGACGGAACTTTAGCCAAATTACTTTTGATTGGTGGCTCTTCAGAATATTCTCAGTTTTCTCAGGAGTTACGCTTCAATTACACATCAGACCGAGTGAGCCTAGCCGCTGGAGCGAACTATTTTGCCGATCAGGGTGAATCAAGCTACACGCTATTTACAGATGATCGAAGCAATTTTGCCGCGGTTCAGGGTCTAGGGGTAGTCGCAGGTGGACAACCTAATTACAGCTTTTGTTTCCCATCGCCTGAGCAATGTGCTCTACTTGGACCTGCAGGTCCTGTAGTTAATCCGGTAACAGGCGGATTTATTTTCTTAAACACTGCGGTTGAAGAAGACTTTACTGATGGTGCCGACAACTCTTCATTTGATCTATTCGCAGACATTGAAATTGATCTTACTGATTATCTAGTTCTAGGTGCGGGGTATCGTCAAACGTGGGAGTCACTCGAAACAATGTATCATCGTCCGCTTCCACAAGCCAAAGATGCTTCTGTACTTAGTCCTACAGGCCGAGTGCAATTTCCTGTTCCGACTGTCGCTCCACTCTATGCCTCTGATGATTTTAATGCCTCACTGTACCGTGCGACACTCAAAATCAAACCTAGTGATGCTTTTAGTCTCTATGGAACAGTGTCGACAGGACGCCGTCCTTACATTATTCAATTTAATGGGCAAGGGGTAGCGGAAACCTTGGACGATGAAAACGTTTTGAGTTATGAAGCTGGGCTTAAAGCCTTTGCACTGGACAGTCGGTTAGAATTTAATGCGAGTGTTTTTGCTTATGAATGGACCAATTTCATTACGGATCTACCCGATGGACTCCTTTTTGAAGTGACAGATGCAGGAGCAGCTTCTGCGGTTGGGTTTGAAACAGAGCTTCGTGCACTCGTTGCACCCTTTATGTCGGTCTATGGTAATTATGCCTACATGGATGCAACATTTGATGATGAGGATAGTGACGGACAACCACAGGCCTATGCTGGGAATACATTTCGTTTGACCCCAGAGCATTCTGGAGCCGTAGGGTTACGATTCTTTGCTGACTTTGAGAAGGCTCAGTTTGTGCTCAATCCAAACGTCACATTTAAGTCTCAGCATTACTTTGATGACAATAATGCAAGAATGTTTATGAATGAATTAGGGCAAACTTTTGCGCTTGAGGAAGACGGTTATAATCTTGCAAATCTTACGGCAGCCTTAACGCTCAAAGAATCAGGGGTGACCTTCTCCTTCTTTGCCAATAATTTATTTGATGAGACTTATCTGATTGATGCAGGAAACACTGGTGCCGCTGTAGGGCTACCTACACTAGTGGCGGGTCCTAGACGATTTGTGGGAACAAAGGTGACCTTTGAGTTTTAATCACTTCGATGAATGTGGAGGTGCCGGCACAGAATTGTGTAGCTGCTGGCACTAAATTGTGGAGGTGCGGGGAGTCGAACCC
>DDIC01000039.1:43586-52369 GCA_002338335.1 Bacteroidetes bacterium UBA1860 | reverse complement strand
GGGGAGTCGAACCCCGGTCCGAAACCGTAAACCACCAAGCGTCTACATGTGTAGTTAACGTATTGAATCTTACAAGTGGGAGTGCCCGTTAACAGGCTTCCACTTGCCAGTCTTGAAAGGATTCGCCTCCGACGTCAAGACACCGTCATTGGCTAGACTATGTAGAGTTGACATCCAAGTCGAGACCCATAGACAAGTCAGCGAGTGGACGGCAAAGCGCGTTTAGGCAGCTAAGCTGTAGTTGTAATCGTTGCCAATTACTGTTTCCATAATGGTTGATTTACGAGAACCATTGGACAGTCTCGACATGCAACTTGAGATTTGACGAGCTCCGTCGAATCCGTGACACCCCCAGTATGTAAAGAACGACCTTAAATATAACGTTTTTTAAGCGCCTTGATTGTTTCCATCTGTATTATCTTCTGATGATGACCCCTCCTCTCCTGCAATTCGAGATCTCATATCTGTATCCGCTTGCACATTACGAAGGTTGTAATAATCCATGACGCCTAAATTGCCGGTCCGAAACGCTTCTGCAATCGCCTTAGGGACTTCAGCTTCGTTCTCAACCACTTTCGCACGCATTTCTTCAATCCGGGCTTTATTCTCCTGCTCTAGAGCCACAGCCATGGCACGTCTCTCTTCTGCCTTAGCACGAGCAACTTTAAGATCAGCTTCGGCTTGTTCTGTTTGAAGCTTGGCTCCAATGTTGTCTCCAACATCAATATCAGCAATATCAATCGAGAGAATCTCAAAGGCCGTACCACTATCTAAACCTTTTCCCAGGACCGTTTTGGAGATATTATCTGGATTCTCTAGTACATCTTTGTGTGTTTCTGCTGAACCAACCGTGGTTACAATCCCCTCACCAACACGGGCCAAAATTGTCTCTTCGGTTGCCCCGCCTACTAAACGGTCTAGGTTGGCACGAACAGTCACCCTTGCGGTAACTTTAACTATAATCCCGTCACTTGCCACAGCTGAGATCTTGGGAGTATTGATCACTTTTGGATTTACAGATATTTGGACAGCTTCAAATACATCTCGACCTGCAAGATCAATAGCTGCAGCACGTTCAAACGTAAGTCCTAAATTTGCCTTATCAGCAGAGATAAGAGCTTGAATCACTTTAAATACTGACCCTCCCGCTAGGAAATGCGCCTCTAAACGTCCAATATCAAGAGCAAGTCCAGCTTTACTGGCTGTAATTTGCGCTTTCACAATGGGTCCTGGAGGAACCTTGCGTAGTCTCATTCCCACAAGGTCACCGAATATATTCACCTTAACTCCCGAGAAGAACGCCGTCACCCAGAGTCCTAGGGGGATATAATAGAAGAATAAAATGAGGACGACGAGAACGGCGACCAAGACGATTAAAGCAGAAGGCAATCCGAAGAAATCCATAGAGTTACATTGAGTTGGTGTAGGGGCTTCCTACGTGATAAATAGAGTGTTGAGTGTTCAACATTACAACGAATAAAACTACCCTTTTCTTTCGACAAGTACCCGGTGTCCATTGACTTGTTTTACAACAACGGTCTCCCCGGATTCGATAAAATCGCCCAATGTTTGGACATCTAACCGACGACCGCTAAAGTCCACAACACCAGAGGGTCTCAATGGGCTTTTGGCCACACCTTCTTGACCCAATAGGAGTTTGTATTCGGCTTCATCAGAGGATGCATCCGTCTCAGTGAGCTTGTCTTTTAATACCAGCAAGCCAAACGCTCGACGTTCTGGCATTGCTCGAGCAAACATCGCAATGGCTCCAAAGGATGCTGACAGGGTAATCGCCATGGTCCATACAGCGCGCGTCACCTCCGTTTGCTCTGGGAAACTTAACCCAACATTACCGATAAGTGATGCACCTAACGAAAACACAACCAACAAAAGGCCAATGATTCCGGGCACTCCAAATCCAGGGATTACAAAGATCTCGACAATGAGTAAAATCACCCCTAAAGCAAATAAGAGGATTTCCCAAGCCTCAGCCAAACCCATGATGTAGAGCGGGGCAAAGAACATTGCTGCACCCACAGCGGCGGCAGCTCCACCAAATCCAAAGCCAGGTGTTTGAAACTCAAAATAGAGTCCAGACATCATCATGAGCATTAAAATCCCACTCACCACCGGATTGGCAATGAATCGTAGGGTAGCTTCTTCCCAAGACTCCGATGTTTCCACAATCGCCTCTTCTTCAATCGAAAGCTTCGCTAACATCCCGGTTTTATTATCAACAACATCATCTGCAACACCATATTCAAGCGCTTCTGAAGCGCTAAGGGTCAAAAGCTTACCCTCCTCAATAATCCCTTCAACTTCAATTGATTCATCCACCATTGCCTCTGCAATTCGAGGGTCTCGACCGTTTGCTTCTGCAGTTGATCGCATGATACCTCGAAAATAGCTCTGCATTTTTTCGGAAGCCTTTTCACCAGATTGCCCTTCTACCACTGTTGCTGCACCAATAGAAGCTCCTTCTGCCATCACGATTTCATCGCAAGCATAAGAAATCAGAGCACCTGCAGAGGCTGCATTCTTGTTGATAAACGCAATCGTGCGAATATCTGCATCTAAGATAGATTGGCGGATTTTGTCAGCGGCATCAACCAGTCCACCAAACGTATCAAGCTCAAATACAATCACGTCATCACCTCTTTCCTCTGCCTGAGCAAGTGCGCGATCAATGTAGTGCACAAGACCATTATCAATCATCCCTTCAACCAATACCCATGTTGCTTTAGAGGGAATCCCTTGATCCTCTCCATTTGAAGAAATCGTGTCTTCTGGAGCTTTCAGTGATTCTTGAGTTGTCATTTCATTGTTAACAAATTCATCCCCAGAATCCTCTTGGGCAAGGGAAGGTTGAATCGACATCACCAAAAAACCAGCTATCAGCGCAATGATTTTAGACATTTCAATGTTATGAATTCGTGTTGAATCGAGGCTAGTTTCATAACTAGCAACAAGGGCAAATCATTAATGCATCTAAACCTTCTCTTTCTACGTACAAACGTACACAAAAAGTTTCATTCTGACTGCTCATTCTTATGAATTATATCCTTCGCTACGCCACAGCCTCTATCCTTAGTCCTTGGCGTAAAGGTTTCTATGTAAGCGTCCTCTTGTGGAGTGTATTGCTGGGATGGCCAGAGGCATGGGCTCAACAATCATCGAATCGAGCTGAGGAGCAGCAAACGACCCTCCAAGGGTACGTTCGTGATGCAGAAACAGGTGAAACGCTCCTCTTGGCGACTGTCTCAATTAAAGGGACCACAAAGGGGGTTACAACGAATGGCTCTGGATATTACTCCTTAACCACACAGATGACTGGAGTTCAAATCCTCCAAGCACGTTTCATTGGCTATAATACGATTGAAAAAGAGGTCGATCTTGATAGTGAATCAACCATTCGCCTAGATTTTGACTTACCTCCTGAGAATCTAACCCTTGAGGAAGTTGTTGTTGAATCTCAGCGTGACAAAGAAGCATTAAAAAATATTGGTGTTGCTCAACTCAAAACAGAACAAATCAAGAAGCTTCCCGCTGTGTTTGAGCCCGATGTGTTTCGAAGTGTACAACTTCTTCCTGGAGTCAAAGCCGCCTCAGATTACTCTAGTGGACTATATATACGAGGTGGAGGTCCAGATCAGACACTCATTTTGTTGGACGAAACCACTGTGTACAATCCCTCACATTTCTTTGGATTCTTTTCGACATTTAACCCCGATGCGGTCAAAGATATTCGTCTTTTCAAAGGTGGATACCCAGCTGAATACGGTGGGCGTCTTGGATCTGTGCTAAGTGTCTACAACAAAGATGGTAACCGAAACAAACGGACAGGAGGCCTAAGCATTGGGCTTCTTGCATCCAGAGCCTATATCGAAGGGCCTGTGGGGGACGGCTCCTACATGTTTGCGGTGCGTCGCTCGACGTTGGAGCCGCTGCTTGCTGCCCTGCGACAAAGCGTAGATGCCATTCCCTCCACCTTTTATTTTTATGACATCAACGGAAAGGTTACTCAAAGCGTGTCAGAAAATGACCAGTTATCGGTAGCCTTTTACTCAGGTTCTGATGTGGTTGCCCTCCCCTTTGCCGACGATGCGGATATTCGACTCAATTATGGGAACCGCACACTTAGCTCTTCATGGAAGCGAATTCTCCCCAAAAATTGGTTCGCAACACTCACCTTCACAGGATCGACATATCAAAATAAACCTACCTTCACCATTGCTGGAACCCCTTTTAGCCAACGCAATGAAATCTCAGATGTTTCCATCAAGTTCGATGCAGAGCATCAGCCTAGCCCAACCCATGATTTTAAGATGGGGCTTTGGGCTGGAAACATGATTCTCAAACTTCGAAACCGATTTGATGGTGAAGAAACATTTCGCAATCGTATTCAAGCCAACTACGCATCGGTTTATTTTCAGGATGAATGGAGGCCAAATGACCAGTGGGTAGCACGTGCTGGGATTCGGGTTAATGCATTTTCGGAAGGGAACTATATCGAGCCAGAACCACGCTTAAGTCTTGAGTTTCGCCCCACTCCAACCATTCGATTACAAGCTGCGTATGGTCGTTACTCTCAGTTCTTAACCCTTATCTCAAATGAAGCCTTTTCGGGCTTTGACACATGGCTTACTGTCGATGATGGTGTCCCTCCTGCCTACGGAGACCAATGGATACTGGGGGTAAAAACCGAACCTTTTCAAGGGTATGGCTTTGATATAGAGTTGTATGCAAGGACCATGAACAATTTATTCGAACTGGATCCCTTTTTACCGGATGCAGCGGGATTAGATTATGAGGATCTCTTTCGATTTGGTGAGGGGTTTGCGTACGGAATTGAGGTCTTTTTGGAACGACAAGCGGGCCGTTTAACGGGCTTTGTCGGCTACACGTACGGTGTGACACGACGCAAGTTCCCAGGCTTTAATGCAGCGATTGGCTCTACCCGTCCTCGATTTTACCCTCCGAAATATGATCGTACACATGACGCCAACATCGTTGCAACCTATCGACTTACTGACAGATGGACAGCCAACGCGGTCTTCAGTTATGGCACAGGGCAAGCCTACACAGAACCATTAGGTCGTACACAATTTCCAAGTCAGCCATGGAGTAACGAGGAGAATGATGTCTTACTCGTTGGCAAGGTCAATGCTTCGAGGTTGCCAGCCAATCACCGCTTAGATCTCTCATTTTCTCGACAAGGGCGATTTTTTGACCTAGCCGACTCAGAATTCCAGATCCAGGTGATTAATGCGTACTCACGGCGTAACGTGTGGTTTTATCAATATGATTTTGACAAAAACCCAGTAAAACAGACCACGGTGCCTTTGTTGCCAATTCTGCCTGCATTCTCTTACACATTGACGTTTTAAGATGAGATCAACAATGAATAGACGCTTTACCCTACTCTCCATCACCTCTCTATTATCTATCGTTGTGCTGTGGAGTTGCTCGCCGTATGAACAAGACAGCTACCAGCAAGAGTACATTGTTGAAGCCTATCTCGTGGAAGGTCAGATGTTCCCTACAGTGACACTCACTACATCGGGAGAGCTCTTTGATCCCTTTACGTTGCGTGACCAACGTGTCGATGGAGCGACCGTCATTATTGAATCTAGCGATGCGGGTCAACTCATGACCTATCAACAGATTGATTCGAGTGGCATCTATGCTCCCACTGATACCACACAAAAAATCAAAGCAACAGCCACATATCAACTCACCATTGATGTTCCAGACAAGGATAGCCCCATTCGTGCAACCACTACGGTACCCGAGCCTCTAACGGTCTTAGGTGGAATCACAGATAGAGTTGTCTACCAATCCTCAGAACAACTCGAAATCTTAGTGTCAGGATCACCGGCAGGTCAACAACGATTTTTCATTTTTAATACAATTTCCCAGGCTCCAAAGGAGGACGATTTAACCCCTTTTTACAAGGCGACGCTCGAAGATAGTGATGGTGATGTCCTTCTTGAGGATTTCTACAAAGTGAGCTCAGGGATTTTAAACGAAGCCAATTTCTTAGATGAAAATGGTAATACAGTGCTTCGCTTACCTTGGTTAGCCGTCTCATTTTATGGGCGAAATGCTATTGTGGCCAATGTCTTGGATAAGAATTCGTACGACTTTGTCCGATCGCAAAGTGTTCAACTGGGTGGGAGCACCCTATCACCAGGAGAAATACAAAATGTGATTAATCATGTAGAGGGAGCAGTCGGGATTTTTGGGAGTATTTCCAGCGACACCATCTACACGACGATTGAAAGAAATCCGTTGCTTGAATTCACTGCTTTAGACCCAAGATAATGGGGTGTAGAGTGAGGAATCTCTCCCCAGAAACCCCTATTATACCAGAATGAAAATCCCCATTGCAAGTGATCATGCAGGGTATCCTGCCAAAGAATTCGTTAAGACAGTTTTAAAGAATCTAGGTCACGATCCTGCCGACCTTGGAACACACTCCGAAGAGTCTGTTGATTATCCAGATTATGGAACCAAAGTTGCGCTTGCTGTAAGTGAGAAACAGTATCCTTTAGGGATCTTGTTGTGTGGAAGTGGACAGGGGATGTGCATGACAGCAAACAAATTTGAAGGGGTAAGGGCGGCCTTAGCGTATGATGAAACGGTCGCTCAACTCTCACGCCAACATAATAATGCAAACGTTCTGTGCCTACCAGGGCGTACGTTATCGCACGAACAGCTTCGAGACATTGTCACTCAATGGTTAGCCACTGAGTTTGAAGGTGGTCGCCATGAACGAAGAGTAGAAAAAATTGAATCTTCTAAATCAACACAATAAGCATGAGTCATTTATCTGATTCCGATCCTATCCTATACAACCTCATTAATGAAGAAACGCACCGACAGGATACTCATTTTGAGCTTATTGCTTCTGAGAACTACGCCTCCCCTGCTGTCATCCAGGCTGGAGGTTCGTCCTTAACCAACAAATATGCCGAAGGGTACCCGGGTAAACGGTACTATGGCGGGTGCGAAGTCGTAGACAAAGTAGAGGATTTAGCACGCGATCGAGCCAAGGAACTCTTTGGTGCTGACTGGGTAAATGTACAGCCTCATTCAGGTGCATCCGCCAACATTGCGGTGTACCTCACCTTCATGAAGCCTGGGGATACGATTCTTGGATTGGATCTTGCTCACGGTGGCCATTTAACCCATGGCTCTCCCGCGAACTTCTCCGGCATTTGGTTTAATGCTGAGTTTTATGGGGTTGAGCAAGAGACAGGGCGAATCGATATGGATCGAGTTCGCGAGAAGGCAAAAAAAGTGAATCCTCGGTTAATTTCCATTGGTGCCTCAGCCTACAGCCGAGATTTTGACTTTCAGGCGTTTCGATCGATTGCGGATGAAGTGGGTGCGTTTTTATGGATGGATATGGCGCATACTGCTGGATTGATAGCCGCTGGCATACTCAATGACCCACTTCCCTATGTGGATGTTGTCACAACAACGACACACAAAACATTGCGTGGCCCTAGAAGTGGAATGATCTTGATTGGCAAAGACAAGGAAAATACGCTTGGTGTGGTGGCACCTAAATCTGGACGCACCAAAATGTGGAGTGAAGTTTTAGATAATGCTGTCTTTCCAGGATCTCAAGGTGGGCCTTTGATGCATATTATCGCGGCCAAGGCCGTTGCATTCGGTGAGGCATTGCGACCTGAATTCAAAGCCTATCAACAGCAAGTCGTCGCCAACGCCAAAGCTATGGGTGAAGTCTTTGTAGAGAAAGGGTATTCGATTATTTCAGGAGGGACCGACAACCATTTGATTCTTGTTGATTTACGCAACAAAGGAATCACGGGTAAGCTCGCTGAGGAGACATTGGACAGAGCCTCCATCACGCTGAACAAAAATATGATCCCTTTTGACCCAGAGAGCCCCTTTGTAACCTCTGGTATTCGTATTGGTGCTCCGGCCATGACCACTCGAGGATTCCAAGAAGAGGAGTTTAAGCAAGTCGCTACCTTGATCGACCGTGTTCTCTCTTCTCCCGAAGATGAGTCGGTCCTCCAAGCCGTGAAAGATGAGGTTAACGCTTTATGTGAGGCTCACCCACTCTCCACACATAGACTCTAAAAATGGCTGAGCAACGCGACGTCATGTCTGCGGTGCCGCCAAAAGCGAAACCGCCAAAACGAGACCCCGCGGCCTCTATGTCATTCTTGGATCATCTCGAGGAGCTACGATGGAGGTTGTTTCGAGGACTCATAGGTTTAATTGTTGGGATTGTTGCTGCCTTTTTCTTTCAGGATTTTATCATTAATGAATTAATCCTAGGGCCCACAAAGAAGGATTTCTTCATGTATCAACTCATTGGCATTGATGCCGTTGAGCTGTCATTGATCAGTCGTAAGTTGCCTGGGCAGTTCTTCACCTATTGGGGAACACTTATTGTTGTGGGATTCATCATTGGCTCCCCCATTTTCTTTTATCAGCTGTGGGCGTTTATCGCGCCTGCTCTCAATATGAAGGAGAAACTTCGCACCTTTGGCCACACCCTGTTTATCTCTTTTTTCTTCCTTTTGGGGGTTTCGTTTGGATATATGATTTTGGTCCCTTTTGCCGTACAGTTTTTCACACAATTTGTCATTGCAGATGTGATTGCCAATGAGTTTGACATCAATGAGTATTTCGCCAGTGTATCAATGTGGACCTTATCGTGTGGCGTCCTGTTTCAAATCCCCGTGGCAAGCTTCTTTCTAACCAAATTAGAACTCATTACACCCTCGGGGCTCCGTAGTTAC
>DDIC01000039.1:41577-43288 GCA_002338335.1 Bacteroidetes bacterium UBA1860 | reverse complement strand
CTCCTGGCTCCGTAGTTACTGGAGGCAAGCCATTGTCGCAATTATGGTGATGGCTGCCGTGTTAACTCCCCCAGACCCTGTAAGCCAGGTACTGATTGCTGCTCCTCTTGCGTTACTATACCAAGTTGCCATTCTAACCAGTAAATTGGCCCTTCGTGGTGTAGACAAATCCAAAGCTGCTTGATGCGAACATCATAGTGTAGACTGGCGTCAAAAAATCTTATTTTAATCTTTATGACCTACTTGATAAAGACCGTTCAAACCATTCGTTCACTCTTTCTGTTGGCTGCGCTACCTGTAATCCTCGCTGGATGCTTAGAATCTAGTTCAAGTGTTGTCGCTCCTAGTGAGCCAACTGAGCCAGATTACAGCACAGTTCCCGCACCCTATGATACAACGGGGAAACCTATCGTTACGTTAGAGGGTGGCACACTTGCCTATTTGGTGCATCAAACCGACCACCCATTTATTGCTCAACCAAGGGATCAAGTGGCAATCTTTTTAACTCTCAGAACACTTGACGGTGAGATTGTTTCCAGCACCTACTCTGACAGCGCTACCACAGCTAGCCTTGTGGACGTACAGGGTATTTCCGTATCTGGTCTTAAAAACGGTGTTCTTGGCATGAGGGTGAATGAGAAGCGTACTCTAATTGTACCACCAAGTGAGGGTTTTGCAGATGTCGATTCCAATAATGTGAATTATGATCTCCGCAACGATACCATTCGGTATGACGTCTTGTTGGACCGCATCTACGACAATTAAGTTGTCTAGCCTTTTTTAACTACTCAGATTCATTACTCAAAGGAAGGCTGACGTAGGTGGAATACCTCTCGAGGGACGCGATCGGTCCATCGCGTACATAGTTCGTAGGGGATCGTCTCTGCCATACGAGCCATTTCCCAGGCGTCCATTCCATGCCCGCCAAAAAGATGGACTTTGGTAAACGCAGGGACCTTTGTTGGCGCATACACAAGGATGTAATCCATCGTTACTCTTCCCGCAAGTAGACACTTCATCCAACCTCCATTTGTTTGGACTGCAACCCATGCCTCACCTGGGGGTAGATTCCGCGGGAAACCATGCGCATAGCCTACCGGAATCGTCAAAATGACCCCATCCTCTGGCATAGGCCACACCCAGCCATAGCTCACACAATCACCTGCTGGTATCGGGCGCTGTTGAATCACTTCACTCACCCATGTCGTGGTAGGTTGTAGTTTTTTGACAATAGATTGGACTTGAGCGCTTTGTTTCCAAGGTGGAATCGGCGAGAGACCCCAAAATGGAAGTCCAGTACGTACGATTGAGCCCATGGGGGCTTGTCCAGAGAGTGATGCAGCTCCATTTGAGATGTATTTGAGCGGGATTTCATCAAAATACTCCATCGCTTTCTCAAATTGAGCATGCTGAGTAGGCACCCCTGTATGATCTGCCTCATCAGCCATCGCATAATGGGTATAAACCCCTCCACAACGAAGACGACTGTTTAGAATGGCTTGTTGTCGGGCCGATGCCCAATCGTTAGGGCTAATACCTAGGCGATGCATCCCCGTATCAAGATTCAGATGATAACGCGTTCCATCCATCAAGATGGAAAAGTGTGAGAGATCACTAATCGTGGCGGTAATATCATAGGTTACATACGATACAGCTGTCTCGCCTGTAGGAACCCCCATCACAAGTATGGGAGAGGTAACTCTTGCGGCTC
>DDIC01000039.1:0-41272 GCA_002338335.1 Bacteroidetes bacterium UBA1860 | reverse complement strand
CTCTTGCGGCTCGTAGCTCAATGGCTTCATCCAACGTGGCTACGGCCATCATATCCACAAGGGGATCAAGCACCGGCCCCATGACCTTGGCGCCATGTCCATAAGCGTTGGCTTTCACCACCGCCATTAAGCGGGTATCCGATCCGATCCACTCACGCACAACACCGACATTCTCTCGCACTTTATCGGCATCAATCTCGAGGTTGGATGTAGGAAATTGTGGTTTCATGAACGTCACCCAAGAGGTGTTTTATGAGCCTCCAAATAAGGATGGCTTGATATCTTTAAGGATCACATTCGCTGCATTGCGGCCAGCAGCACCAAACACACCCCCTCCTGGATGACAAGATGCACTGGCCAAATAGAGACCTTTAATCGGAGTTTTGTATTGACTCATTTCAGGCAAGGGTCGGAACATAAACATTTGATCAAAATTCATCTCCACATGCATGACATTTCCACGTAGTAACCCGTGTTTTCGCTCAATATCCAAGGGCGACTGGATCACCCAATCAATGAGCTTTCCTTTCATATTGGGGGCATATCGCTCCACCACTCCATAAATCTTTTCTGCCTCACGCTCCCGTATGTCATCCCAATGGACGCCATTCGCAAGCTCATAAGGATGCCATTGTGCCCAGGCAAAAAGTGTATGAGACCCATCTTTGGCAACATCCGGGTCAATCTTTGAGAAGGTCATCGCCAATACAGCAGGATCCTCAGGTGGATTGCCTTTCATGTAATCTCCTACCGCACGGTACATATAGTCCACGGATGGGGCCAACAATTGCATTCCATTGTGAATATCAGGATCACCTGGTGCTGCGGTGTAATCTGGTAGCTCTTCAACCGCACAACGAATCACCATCCCAAAGCCATTGCCCACTTGAATATTCTCCACTCGCTTGAGGAGATGATCCCCTAGATGTTCTTTGCCCACCATCCCAAGCATGGTGGTTTGAACGTGGGCATTAGACACGACAAGATCGGCCCGAAATTCACGTCCATCTTTGGTTACAGCGCCAATAGCTCGCTCCTTTTCAATCAAAATGTGATCTACTTCGGCGTCACACACAACCTCTCCTCCATGAGCCTCTAAATAACGTGCCATCGCCTGTGTAAGCATCCCACTCCCCCCTCTAGGGTGTTTTGCCCCACTTTGATGCAGCATGGATTGCCAACCCACAAAATCACCCGTAGCAGGGGCATCAGGTACAGGGCCCGACTGAGCCGCAAACCAAACCAAGGCGGCTTTGAGGTATGGACTGTCAAAGGCATCCTCTACAACCTTACCATAGCTACCGAGGATTTTTTGCAAGCCCTGCATCGATTCCCCTTTTTTGAACATTGCGCCATCTCGCATTTGACCCTTGGCCATTTCGGCAACAATGCCCCCTGCGGTGGGTGGAATCTGAAACGTCTTGAGTACCCCTTTGTTAATTTTTTCCCAAAAGGTGATGAACTCTCTATAATTTGCCACATCCGATGGGCTAACCTGCCCAATCGACTCAAGGGTTCTTTCCAGGTCTTTATAAAAATGGATCACCCCTTTTCCATCCGGTATGGGATAGCTCATCATGGGATCCATATCGATGTACTCAAGCCCGTAATTCTCGAGCTCGAGTTCCTCAATAATTCCAGTCTGATGAATCATAATGTGAACAGAGGATCCTATATCCATTCTAAACCCATGTGGATGGGTCGGCGATTCAAAATGCGTTTCCGTACAGACCGCTCCCCCCAAAGACTCTCGGCGCTCCAACACCGTCACCTTATGGCCTGCTTTGGCCAAATAACAGGCCGCAATCAATCCATTATGACCTGATCCGATAACAAGGATACGCTTAGAAGAAGATGATGGCATAGCTAGATCTACTGACTAGGATTTTGAACCCAAAGGGCGTTTCTTTCGTATAAGATAACGTTCTTGTAACCGAAACCGTTTTATCCATAAAGCTCATGCGTTTTTTATCCACATTTTTTGCCTCATTACTCGCCTTTTTTGTGGCGATTGGTCTCCTTTTTATCTTGACGATTGCCATCGTGACCAGTAGCTCTTCCGATCCGGAGCCCTACATACAAGAGAACACCGTTCTCAAAATTGATCTAAGTGGCACCCTCTCCATGAGAGCAGATCAAGATCCATTTGAAGCCTTATTTAACGAAGGTGATATTCCATTATCCATTGAGTCCTTGACCGACGTGCTAGAAAAAGCAGCTATCGATGAACGAATCAGTGGCATTTGGCTTGAAACCGAGTTCATCGGTGGTAGTTGGGTAGCGTTGGAAGAGGCGCACCGATTACTGACACAGTTCAAGGAAGAGTCAGGGAAGTTTGTCCTCGCCAGCACCACAGATCTTGGATTTGATGAGAAGGGTTACTATTTAGCGTCCACAGCAGAAACGATTTATGCACCTTCACAAGCCTATTTTGAGTTTAATGGATTTGTGATGCAGCTAAGCTATTATCAAGAATTACTAGATAAGATTGGTGTAGAACCCGAAATCTTTCGCGTTGGAAAGTATAAATCAGCTGTTGAGCAGTGGTTAACCGATGAAATCTCCCCTGCTGACAGAGAGCAAAGGGAAGCACTTCTAGCACAGGTCAAAAGTGAATTTTTATCCAAAGTATCACTCAAAACTGGGCTATCCGTTGCAGAGCTTGATGACCTTATGGACGAACTCTACACTGGAAGCATGGTTGATGGTCATGCCGCAGGGCTTATTGATGATCTTGCATTTCCTAACGACATCCGCAAAGCGGTGGCTGAGGCAGCCGGTATTGAAGAGGTAGATGACTTGGAGTTGGTTGACTTTGGTCGATATGCCAAAGTGAGTCGTCGTGAAGCAGGATTGCAAGAAAACTCGTCGGACAATGAGCTCGCTGTGGTGTATGCGTCTGGTGCCATTATGCCGTCCATCCCAAGCGACTTTCCGTTTGAAACAGACGATGCGATCACCTTTGAGGCCTTAAATAAGACACTTGATGAGCTTGAGGACGACGACGATGTGAAGGGTGTAATCCTTTTTGTGGAAAGCCCAGGTGGCTCAGCCTCCACTTCCGAACTGATTTGGAACCGCCTCAAAACATTCTCGGAGACCAAGCCAATCTATACCTACATGGGATCTGTTGCAGCCTCTGGCGGATATTACATTGCAGCAGGAACACAAAAGATCTATGCTTCTCCAAATACCATTACAGGGTCTATCGGTATTTTTAGAACCATGTTTAATGCGGAAGAGTTGATGAATGATCGACTTGGGATTACGCTCAGTGAGGTTCAGACCGATCCTCATGCCGACATCTTAACTATGACACGCCCGTTGACGGGAGCTGAGCGAAGAGCACTTCAAAATGCGACAAACCAAGGCTATGAGCGCTTTTTGGAAGTCGTAGCTGAATCACGCAACATGACGCGAGATGAGGTTCACGCGCTGGCTCAAGGACGTGTCTGGCCCGGTTCCATGGCTCAGGAGGCAGGTCTTGTGGACGGGCTTGGCACCCTTGATGATGCTCTTGCTGCACTTGCCGATGAAGCTGGACTAGAGGACTACGTCATTGAACGGTATCCTGCACCCAAAGACCCCATAGAAGAACTTTTGGGTACAAGTAGTCAAATGATGGCTCAATGGTCGATTCAATGGCTTCCAGAGCCACTGCAAGAGGTTTTAAACCAACCCATGATGGAAGATCCAAAAGCGATCAGCCGTCAAACATGGGCTTTATGGCCTGTGAAAATCGATATTCAGTAAAATTTGAGCGGTGGGGAGTTACTTATTCATGGAGAGTAAGAACTCCTCATTATCTCTCGTCCCTTTGATCTTGTCAAGGAGGAAATCCATCGCCTCGTAGGCATTGTGATTGGTGAGATAACGTCGCAACAAAACCACCTTTTCACGCTCACTATCAGGAACAAAGAGCTCTTCCCGTCTGGTACCACTCTTGAAGACATCAATAGCAGGATAAATTCGTCGGTCGGAGAGTTTACGATCAAGAACCACTTCCATGTTCCCTGTCCCTTTAAACTCTTCAAAAATCACGTCATCCATTCTGGATCCCGTCTCGACAAGAGCTGTAGCAACGATAGTTAAACTGCCACCCCCTTCGATATTCCTTGCTGAACTGAAGAGCTGTCTGGGCACTTTGAGAGCTTCCGTATCGACACCACCACTCATCGTACGACCACTGTTGTTTGCACAAACATTGTAGGCTCGTGATAAGCGGGTAATTGAGTCCATCAAAATGAGCACATCATGCTTGCACTCCACAAGACGTTTCGCCTTCTCAAACATGATTTCAGCCAATCCAATGTGATTTTCTGGCTTCTCGTCGAAGGTTGAGGCAACTACCTCGGCATTACGTACGGTACGACGCATCTCCGTCACCTCTTCCGGACGCTCATCAATAAGCAGAATGATGGTCTTCGTCTCTGGATGATTCTCAGCGACAGCATTGGCGATATTGCGAAGAATAGTCGTCTTACCTGTCTTAGGTTGGGCGACGATCAGCGAACGTTGCCCTTTGCCCAACGGTGCAAACAGGTCTATCAATCGTGTTGAGATTTCTAAGGGCTCATACTCCAACACATAGCGCTGATTCGGATAAATTGGCATTAATTCTTCAAAGTCCCGCCGATCGTCCAATGTATCAGGAAAACGCCCATTGACTGCTTCTACACGTAACAATGCGAAATATCTCTCCCCTACTTTTGGTGGCCTTACAATCCCAACCACGCTATCGCCTTGCTTCAGTCTAAAACGCTTCACCTGAGATTGGCTCACATAAATATCATCTGGACTTGGCTTGAAATTGTAGTTCACACTACGCAAAAAGCCATAGCCATCTGGAAGAATCTCAAGCGTCCCTTCATTGACAATGTATTTGCCAAGTTTTGGGGTAATCTCAGCTAGTCTCTCTTCTAGCGTATCAGCCGTGGATGATGGTAGTCCATCATCCTCAGCTGGTCGTTGCTTTTGAGCTGATTGCCCTTGAAGGGAGGGTTTACTCGAGGAGTGATCATCCTTTTTTGCCCCTGATGTCGATCTTGTCGTAGAAGGCTCATCCTGTGGCGAGGGTTTTTGATAACTCGACGTATGTGAACCCCCATACAGGGTAGAGCCGTTAGACGGTTTTGTTGGAGCGATGGGTTCACGATCATTTGAAACGTTCTCCTTCTCGTCCGATGCATCCGTGTTCGCCGTATGCTTGTCCGCCGCATACATGTCCGCAGATTTTAGCTCCCCATCAGAGGTTAAATCAAAACGCTGAACCGGACGCACGCCAGATATCGCAACATCAGGATGTTGCTGAGCTTCAAGGATGGCAGCTATAAGATCGTCCTTTCGTAGTCCTGAGACTCGACGAATATGGTAAGATTTAGCTGTCGCACGTAATTGTGTAAGCGACTGACGCTTCAGTTCTTCAGCGGTGTTCTCTGACATATAAAATAACATGGCGGTCGATGGCGGAAGCTTATGATCGACCCAAATTCCCTATCTCAAATCATTTCGCTGGTATTGAAAGAAGAGATGACTTCGAAAACCCAGCGTATAAGGTTTCATAAAAGTAAAAAGAGCCTGTGAAAATTACTAATGACTCTTTTTTGGGTCCTAGTATCTCGGCCATCTCCTCCACAGGAATGGATGTAAACTGAGTCGTGCTTGGATTATCCTCAATAGTCGCGGCACGAGGATGGTTCATTGAAACAAAATAGCACGAATCGAAACGATCAAACTGATCCAAAATAGAGGTCGATACTTTGTCTTTCATCGTTGCATAGACTAAAGACCATTCTGAAAGTGGAGCAATCATTTGACATCTATTCAAGCATATACGAATCGCTTCTTCATTATGTGCTCCATCGTAATACCAGGTTTTATTCGAATTTATAGAGATAAAAGGCGCCCCCATCCATTGACGAGTTTGGTATTGATGCCAGGCTTCCTCAAGTCGCTCATTATATGTAAGAGGTCCTCCTTGGTTTGGTTGACCAAATACTCCAACACGAGCACATGCCAGGCCTGCAAGATGAAGGTTTTGTCGATCCCATTTTGAGGCGAATTCAAGCTCTAACAAGGGTGCGCATTGACCGTCTATCACCTCAGAATCTTTTTGTTCAGCAATGCTAACAATGCTTTTTTTGGCAACATCTGGCAGATTTCCGAGTACAACGGGTGTCCTCGACTTTATAATCCCAGCCTTTTCTGTGGCTATTTCCTCTAATGTGTTCCCCAAAATATCGGTATGGTCATAGGAAATAGAAGTGATTACACTGCACCTTGGGGTTATCACATTGGTGGCATCCAAGCGCCCTCCTAGCCCAGTCTCGACGATTGCGATGTCAACTTCCCAAGACTGGAAAGCTAAAAAGGCAATCAATGTCGTGAATTCAAAAAACGTAGGTTGAAAGCTCTCCACTACTGAATGCGCACTGCGCGCCAATTTGAATAGCTGTTCATCCAGTATTGGTACACCATTTAATGTCCATCGCTCCTGAACCCGCAAAATATGGGGAGACGTATACACCCCCACCTTCAGCCCCTCTCCCATCGCTAATTCTGCTGCCAAACGACACACGGTTCCCTTTCCATTGGTGCCAGCAACGTGAATCATTGGAATCCCTTCTTCTGGATGGCCTAATTCGGTAAGCATGGCCTTCATTTTGTCAAGGCCTAACTCCACAGCATCTACTCCAATCTTAGCCATCATAGGTTGTTGATTCAACCAATCGGTTAAATCATGTATAGACGTCCATAAAGGGACCTTTACGTCGCTCATGCTGCCTCAGATTGTTGTGATTGACGTGTAGGGAATGGCAAGCTTGAACCTGTCTGTCAAATCGTCAAATAGCGTCAGTTTTGTAAACACATGATCTTCAATTGCATCAACCCATACCAAGTGCTGAAGGCTATTACTAAGAAACACCCCATCTGCGCCGAGCAAATCCTCAAATTTTGCCTCTACCTCTACGATTTCGAAGTCTTTTTGGGGATGAATCCAATCAATCAACGCCGATCTCACCACACCATGCAGTGGGATACATTTCGTAGAAGGTGTAAAGATCTGAGCACCCTTGATCCAGAATAGATTTGCCCGTGAGCTCTCAGAGATCATGCCATCCTTCGTGCAAAGCACAGGGTGGTCCCAACCTTGAGACCTCGCAAGTCTTTCAGCGGAGCGATAATAGCTCATCATATTAAGCTTCAAAGAGGCAGGCTTATTCTCATCGGGCAATGGAACCGTTGGGACTCGTCCAATGTGCAACGGATGTTGCCATTTCACCCCTTCAGACCATTGAATCCACCACCTGAAGTCTCCCTCTGATGTAATAAGACCTTGAGGTCGAGCGATCATCCAATCCGATGTAAAGCCTAGATTCATTGCAAGCACCTCTATGGCGTGAATCCAATCCTCCATCTTCACTTTAGATTCCACATCAATACCAAGGTAGTTCACACCCTCCACCCACCGAGCCCAATGGGCATCACACCATTCAATACCTTGTTTAGCATCCACTCGTATCGTCTCAAATGCCCCTTCTCCATACTGAAGTGATTGAACGAGCTCAAGTGGTGCGTGTTCCGTGACCCCTACATGATCTATATAGACGCTCATAATGAAAAGGCTACAGGCAGGGTGAATGCAACAGAGTCACGCCTTGTACCTACCACAAAGACTCCTTTGGTGGACGACTCTAGATGGATGACCGTTGGCACACCCGGTAATTCCCACGCCTGGTACAATGGAGTGCCGTCATATGAGATCATTGATCTACTTGGTCGCTCCGAATCGATATTATCTAGAACATTCTGCACATTCTCCTTGGAATCCTTCACGGCAAGGGCAATCAAGACTGACCTGTATGAGAGAGCTTCTTGTCTAAGTACCTCGATGGACTCACCACTCCAAGGCGCCCAAAACACAAGGGTTATGGGGTATTGGGGGGATTGAACCCAACTCGATTCAGTTAATGAGATGGGTTCCCCATCATCAAATCGGGACAATGAGTCCAAGGAAAATTCTTGTAGCCTTGAGGGTAACGCTTCCTCAAAGGCTGATAGACGACGATCCTGATATGCAATGGTACTCCAAGTGATGGCAACGAACGATATCGCTGCCACAAAGAACATAAACCGAGGGAAATACTTCGGGTCAATTCTCAATGACTTAGCTCATTAATCACTTAGGACCTAGAATAAATCGCCCAGCCATTGGCTGGCAATGTCATGGTAGACTCACCCGTCACGGATTCCTGGGTTGCCACATTCACAAATTCACCGTCAAACGTGTGGTTCACATTATTGAGTGGTTCATCCCCAAAATTCAGGAACACAACGACCTCATTGGCATCATTCGCCCGTCGGTATGCAAAGTAACCTGTTTCATCATTGTGATCGAGGTACTCATAAGGTCCGCCAATTTCGCCATTCCATAATGCGGTATTCTTCTGATTGAGCGTCAAGAGCATCGTGAAGAAGTCTTGAAGCGGATAGTCTTTCCAATCAATCGGATCACGGTCGAAGAATTCGAGTCTATTTTCATACAAAGATTCTTGCCCCGAGTAGACGAGTGGCATGCCATAAATGGTTGAGGTTAGAACCGAGAAGGCCTCCACATTGTCACCATAGAGTTCTACATCAGACCCTTTCCATGAATTTTCATCATGATTGGTCGTAAAAAACATACGATAGGCGTCACGTGGGAAGGTTTCCATCTCTTTTTCCATTGCCCGGTGAATCGATGAAACAGCCGAATCTCCTTGCCCTACATGATAAATTACAGAATTGAAATTCCACGCATAGGACATATCAAAAGCTTCGTAATGATGTTCTACAACTTCAGCTTCAGCCAGCATAAAGACGGGCTTAATTTTGTCCAATCTTTCACGAACCTCTTCATGAAAGTCGGTTGGAACAGAATGGGCAACATCCACACGATAACCATCCACGTCAAACTCTGAGACCCAATACTCCATAGCTTGGATCATCTCTTCGCGCATCTCAGCATTATCAAAATTAAGATCAATCACATCCGACCAATCAGGAACTGGAGGCATAAAGTCCCCATCCTCGGTCAGTGTATAATACTCTGGGTTGGTTTCGGTCCAAGGGTGATCCCACGCCGTATGATTTGGCACCCAATCCAAAATCACCTTCATGTTATTGGCATGAATTAGGTCTACCAACTCTTTAAAGTCTTCGTTGGTGCCAAATTCTGAGTTGACTCCTTTGTAATCCTTTACAGAATAGTAGCTACCCAAGGGACCTTTACGGTTTTTTTCACCAATGGGATGAATCGGCATAAACCACAATATCTCAACACCCATCTCTGCTAAGGTTGGAACATGCTCACCAAAGGCATCAAACGTCCCTTCTTGAGTATATTGTCTCACATTCACCTCATAAATCGTAGCGTTTTCATGCCATGAAGTGGCCTCTTGGGTGGATGTCGGCTCGGTGGTGCAGGCTGTGAACCAAAGCGTGGCCACCAGGGCCAAAATGGTCAAATACTGTTTCATTGGAGTGTGTTTAAACGGTTATTGAAAGAAATCTACCTCATTTGGTAGGTATTTTCGACATACTCTTCCAAGATTTTCTGAAACTCTTGGGTAATGCCTTCGCCTTTGAGAGTTAAGGCATGCTCTCCATCAATATAGACAGGAGCTTTAGGCTCTTCAAACGTACCTGGCAAGGAAATACCGATATTCGCATGGCGTGATTCACCCGGCCCGTTTACAATACAGCCCATCACTGCAACATCCATATCCTCTACCCCTGGGTATTGTTCACGCCAAATGGGCATTTTCACTTTAATGTAGTCCTGAATATCCTCTGCCAGCTCTTGAAAATAGGTGCTTTTGGTCCGTCCACATCCGGGGCAAGAGGTCACTTGTGGGATAAAACTCCGAATTCCAAGCGACTGAAGAATCTGCTGGCTAATTCGCACCTCTTCTGCTCGATCCGCTCCGGGGGTTGGCGTTAACGACACACGAATCGTATCCCCGATACCTTGCTGAAGCAAAACAGCCAACGCTACCGAGCTAGCCACCGTCCCTTTCATACCCATTCCGGCTTCGGTGAGGCCGAGATGTAGGGCATAAGGAAGTTCATCGGCAATGCGAGAATAAATCGTAATCAAGTCCTGTACCACGGACATTTTGCAGCTTACCACAATACGATCAGAAGCTAGACCTACATCCTCAGCTAGTGCTGCACTACGCTTGGCACTCTCTGCCATGGCATCAAACATCACATCTTTCGAAGATTTTGGCTGTGATAATGCACTATTCTCATCCATTTTTTGGGCAAGCAACTGCTGATCCAAAGACCCCCAATTCACTCCAATTCGAATAGGTTTCTCATATTGAATCGCTTGCTCTACAATCGTACAGAAGTTTTTATCACGGGTTTTGGTCCCCGTATTCCCGGGATTAATACGAAACTTGGATAACGCTTTGGCAGCCTCAGGGTATTTTGTTAGCAAGACATGCCCGTTATAATGAAAATCCCCAATAATGGGCACCAACACACCACGATTTAGCAGCTTTTCCTTGATATAGGGTACCGTCTTGGCTGCTGCATCGTTGTTTACTGTGATACGGACAAGCTCTGACCCTGCAGCATGAAGTTGATCAATTTGCTCGACGGTTTCGTTAATATCTGCCGTATCGGTGTTGGTCATCGATTGAACCACAATAGGCGCACCCCCTCCTACTTTAACCCCATCGATGTTAACCTGGTGTGACTGACGACGTCCAATCGAATGTTTCATTGGTGTAGTTTCATTTTGCAGTTTCCTAGTGTAGTTTCCTAGTGTAGTTCCTTGTTTACTCTCACTTTCGTTGACTTGCCTCAAAAAGTCGACGTTTCTCTTCTTTGGATAATCCATCGTATCCGTTTTTCGCAACTTTATCAAGCAATGCATCTATTTCGCGGCGCACATCAACATCTTCTTGCTCCTCTAGGATCGTTGCATCGCTTACCCTTGAATTGCGCCTCCGTTTTTTTCCCGAGGGAGGCTCAGACCAAAGTCTTTCAATGGATCGAACCCATCCAGACAAATCTGTGCCTTGCTGCTGCAGTTTAAACAACCCATACCCCGAAAGTGCACCCCCTAGATGCGCTAGGCGCGCCACCCCATCTGCAGACCCAAGTAAAAGCAAATCAATCCCAATAATCCCAGCTACCAAATATCTTGCCTCAATGGGTGGTAAAAACAGCATCATCATCGGCGTGCGTGGATACATCATCGCAAATACGACCATAATACCGTATACAGCTCCTGAGGCGCCTATCATCACGGTAAACGGAGCTAGAAAGCCTAAAATAACACTCAGAAGCGCGCCTCCAAGGCCAGCACCCAAGAAGAGCACCAAGAACGTTCTAGGGCCAAGAGATTCCTCCACTGCACGACCAAGAAAGAAGAGCCAGAGCATATTAAACAGTAAATGAAAGGGCGATCCATGCAAAAAAATGTAGGTGACAAACCTCCACGGTTGCATCACATAGGTTGGCCAAATTGCCTCAAATCCCAACCAATCGATCATCCATCGATTTAATGTCTGGTCAGCAACGGGAATCCACGTCCCAAACGCCTGTACTACATAGACACCAACGGATAGGGTAAGGGTCCACCTCAGCGCATCCGGTAAGCCATTATACCCCTGCTGGAATCCCTGCTGAAAGCCACCAAATCCTTGTTGCCTCATCATACACCGTCACCCATTAAAAAAGTCGATTCGATGGAATTCGTCTCCAATAAAGAATAAGACCAAGTCCCACGAGCATCCCACCAAGATGGGCAAAATGGGCAATCCCTGATCCAGGTCGAGTCAATCCGGAAAAAAGCTCAAGAGCACCATAAATCATGACAAAATATTTTGCCTGTATGGGAATCGGTGGGAAAAGGAGCATGATGACCTGATTGGGAAACGTCATGCCAAATGCCAGTAGTAAGCCGTATACCGCACCTGACGCACCCACAGTGGGACCCCCTGGGCTAACAAATAGCTGGATGACACCGGCACCTAAACCACAGATTAGGTAGTAGACCAAAAAACGTTGTGTTCCCCAGATACGCTCCATGGGTTGACCAAATATCCATAGTGCAAACAGATTGAAAAAGATGTGACCAAGCCCTCCATGAAGAAACATATAGGAGCCAAGTTGCCAAAATTCAAATCTCCCTGACCCAAGAGGCCACAACGCTGCATATTGATAGAGGAATTGCCCTACCACTGGTGTGACAGTCGCCACAAACATCACGATGTTTGTGAGTAAGAGGTGTTTTACCGCGGGTGGAAAAACGGAAAACTGACTATTGGGTGTGTAAGATGATGAATACAAGTTCTTTGGGTTAACTCCAATCTAAACGCACAAGTTAACCCTTTGATTCCACTCTACCGCGATTTTTCGGGACAAATCAAGCCAAGGTTGGCTTCGCAACGGGTTCATCACTCTCAACTTTTCCATCGCGAAGTCGGACAATTCGACGGGCATGATTTGCAATATCGTTTTCGTGAGTTACGAGGATAATCGTATTACCTGCTTTGTAGAGCTCTTCAAACAGTTCCATGATTTCTTCACCTGTCTTGGTGTCAAGATTACCCGTGGGTTCATCAGCAAGAAGAATCGACGGGTCATTTACCAAGGCCCGCGCAATCGCTACACGCTGACGTTGTCCACCAGAGAGTTCATTGGGCTTATGATCAAGTCGATCTCCGAGCCCTACTTTAGTAAGAACATCTATTGCCCTAGCTTTACGATCGGCTCCAGCCATTCCAGCATAAATGAGTGGAAGCTCCACATTGGCTAGACAATCCGTTCTTGCCAGAAGATTAAATGTTTGAAATACGAATCCAATCTCTCGATTTCGAATATCGGCAAGCTCTTTATCATCCATTTCTGACACTCGATGCCCATTGAGGATGTACTCTCCTTCCGAAGGCGTATCCAAGCAACCGATAAGGTTCATCATCGTCGACTTCCCTGATCCAGAGGGACCCATTATGGCGATGTACTCATTACGGTGAATATCAAAGGTTACGCCATCCAACGCACGCACTTCTGTATCCCCCATTTGGTAGACCCTTTTGAGGTCTTTGATTTGAATAACAGCTTGATCAGCCATAGGGACTTCCTCTATTTAGACTCTTGTGGATTTTTGGATTCTTGCTTTTCGACAGCGTCTCCAGCCTCTAATTCTCTAGATAAAACACGGTAAGGTCCAGTCACGATAGCCTCCTTTTCTGCCAGACCACTCAGTATTTGAATATGTGTGTTATCCGATATACCCGTTTCGACTTCGACTCTCTTTACCGTATCGCCCGCTAAGACAAATACCACACGGCGAAAATCCTCTTTAGGTGCCTGATTGTCCATGGCTGAACCTGCACGAACTCCAAATCCTTTGGACTTATTGAAATCACGCACCGTTACCGCTTGGATGGGAACAGCCACAACATCCGTCGCCGTCATGGTGCGAATATCGACCGTAGCTGACATTCCAGGCTTGAATGATGGCGTTTGAGTTAGCTCGCTTACTTCTTGTGTGGAGGCTTGAATAATTTCTGCCATAGATCCGTCTTCGGTTGCATCCAAGTTGTGAGGGGTTGTTACACGGATTTTGACCTTATAATTGGTTACTTGCTCAGCAGAGCCTGCACCTTGTACGTCGGCGGAATTTGCAATCTCCGTCACGACTCCATCAAACAATCTATCTGGATAAGAGTCTACCTCAAGTGCAGCACTATCACCAATAGACACATTCACAATGTCGTTTTCATTCACATCCACCATAATTTCCATTTGATCCATGCGTGCAATACGCATCATCTCTGTTCCTGCCATTTGTGAGTTTCCAAGGACTCTCTCCCCTTGCTCAATCGAAAGACGAGTAATGGTTCCATCTTTGGGCGCGCGAATTACCGTTTGTGCAAGCTCCTCTTGAGCACGACGCAAAGAAGCTTCTGCACTCTCAATCTGGTATTCTGCCGCGCGAACATTAGCCTGCTGTCCTTCATAATTGTTTTTAATCTGCAAAAACTGGAGTTCTGATATCAACTCCTGGTCGTACAACTCTTTGTTCTTTAAATACTCAGCTTCTGCTTGCAGTAAACCCGAACGAGCTTGCTCAAAACGGCTTTTCGCGATCAGTAAAGAGGCATTCAGTTCATCAATACGCGCTTGATAAATATCCTGCTTAATGCGAACGAGAACCTCATTTTCTCGGACAAAGTCTCCTTCACGAACATTGAGTTCAATAATTTCACCTGAGACATCCGGACGAATGATTACCTCCTCTTCGGGCTGAATACGACCTGAGGCAGATACTTCTTGCACAATCGTACGACGGTCACTTTGGCCGAAATCTACTGTTTTTGCGTTTCCGCCCCGATTAATCCAACCTTGGTTCACAGCGAGCGCACCCCCTGCGAGTAAAACGGCCAAAATACCTAAGGTCCAGAATGTGAGTTTTTTTGTGGATGAAGCCATGAGAGTGTCCTACTGGTTGGGTTTATTTAAGAGACAACGTTTCGTTGAGATTACCGATATAGTAATCCAACAGTTTTTCTTGAAATGTGTACGAATAAACCGCTTGAAGGCGGTTGGATTGAGCTTGCACGTAGAGCGCCTGTGATTGGCTCAATTCGACAAGAGTGCTGATACCAATGTCATAGCGCTGCAGTTCTGTTTGATACGCTCGCTCGGAGGCAGCCAATGCCTTTGCAGTAGACTCCAATTCAGCGACTCTTGCTTGATAATCATTGTAGGCTTGTGTCACTTCAGAAATAATACTGAGTCTGGTACGATCGACACTAAGCTTCGTGTTCTCGTAGTTCAACTTCTGAGACACAATGGCTGTTCTCGTACTAAGTCGATTAAAGAATGGGATGTTTAAAGAGAGACTAAAGCCACGAGAAATGTTCTGATCAGAGAATTGATCGGCATAGGAGAATGGATTGCGATCATTGAGTGACGATCGAATATTGGCGCTTGCAGATAACGATGGAAGGACGCGCCCTTGTGTCGCTTTGTAGCTAAAATAGGCTGCTTGAATGGAGGCTTGTTGACTTTGGTAATCGGCTCGATTCTCCAGAGCTACCGAGACTAATTGATCTAGGTCATAAGCTTGTATTGTGAGATTTAACTCGTCAATGTCAGGCTGTTCAAAAGAGATATTTGCCTGAGGATCTAGCTCCATTTCGCGTAAAAGAGCGAGTCGGTTTTGTACGACGGCATTTTGACGATTAATCAGCTGAAACTCATTGCTTGCGACCGTCGACTCTTGATTCAACAAATCAACTTCTGGTCGAGCTCCCACCTCTACTTGCGCTTGAATTCGCGTTAACTGTTGTTTAGAGACGTCTAAGGTTTGTTGAGCCAAATCACGAAGCTCTAGACTCAGTAGGTATTGCAGGTAAGCACTTGCTGTGGAGAAGATGACCTGTTCTTTGACTCGCTGGCGAGTAAACTCGCGAGACTCAAGAGTAGCTTCAGAAGAACGCAGTTCGTTGATATTCGCAAAACCGGTAAATAGAGGCATGCTACTGTTAAGACTAGCTCCAAAACTATTTATCGTAAAATCCCCAAAATCACCGGTCGTGTTGTCGAACTGGCGTCCAATATTTCTGGATGGGGAGAGTCCGCCGTTGAGATTCGGCAGAAAAGCGGCTGCAGCATTGGTTCGTTGCGCTTTTGCTAGGCTTACGTTGTTGTCAATCTCTTGTAAACGTGTGCTATTTTCGAGTGCCAACTCAATTGTACCTTCCAGAGATAACTCTCTTGATGCGTCCGTGGATTGAGCATAGGTCCATGCAGAGCCGAACAGCGTAAAGGTCAGAGCAAGCCAAAGGGATTTCATAGGGTAGGCATTGGTTTCAAATAATGACGTGTACGTACTCGACGCTGAGATGTTTCGGAATCGTCAAGAACTTTTGTGCGAAGATCGTCTAGTAGCGACTTCTCGCACATAGGAAATAGCTTCTTTCGCAGCCCATCTCTTTAATTCAACACCGATAAGTCCTAATAGGGTGGCATCTTTCACCTTTGCTGAAGTCTCGTGGCTCCTGGAGCCTTTTTTAAAGGACTGGGTCAGTATAACCCCAGCCACTACTGCCCCAAATACCCAAGGGACTGGATTTGATTTCATCTGTTTGCACAATGGATGTACCGATTGTGTTTTGTCCTGGACAGATTGGACGGATTGCTTCGCAGAGGACTCCAGGGATTCAATTTGTGAATCAAGTCTCTTGATTTCTTTCTTTAATTCGGATGCCGTCATAGATGCCATGGATTCGCTTATTTAAACGGTGTTATGAATCGTGTAGGTGTTTATTCAATATGGCAATCCATGCCTTTTGAAATAGAGGTGGCCTTACAGCTACGAGGTATGCCCCTAAAATAAGTAAGGGGACTCCTGCAATGGAGAATCCAAGGATTGTTGACTCTAGCCATTGAGATAATGCAAAAGCTCCAAGTACCCACAGCGTCAAAAAAGCAACAAAAAGTAGCAAAATGCCAAGCAGTACAGATAGCGCCGAACCGATGAGTTGACTCACAGCTAGTATAAATTTCAGCTTAAATCGCTTCAATTGGGCTACAGTGTATTGCTGACCTTTTTGTTGAGCTTCGTTGAGCCACCCAAATAATGAGTCCATAATCAATTCCTTCTCAATCGGTCTAAAAGGGTATTACTTCTTGTCATCATGCAAAAACCATCCCAACACAATGCCAAGACCTACGCCTGCCGCGAATCCAGCTGCGGGATGTTTGCGAATCCACTGCTCACTTTCAAAACGCATATCGTCAACCACATTCCATAAATGATGGTCTTTGATTGTGGAGGAAATAGAGGGCTCAGCGATGCTTTCATCAAGCTCATCATTCAAATCTTTAAGTATGTTTTCATCCATAATACTTATTGACGTTTCAGTTACGATTGCCGCCACACACCCATTAGGGTCGTGACATTACTCATATCGAAGGGCATCAATTGGATCCAGAGACGCCGCTTTAAATGCAGGATACACACCAAAGATTAATCCAACAAATGTCATTGCAACTATCCCTAACAAGGCTGCACCCCATGGAAATACAGCGGTTGTGTCTAGCTGAAGTGACAACAGGTTTCCAACCAGCACCCCAGAAAATAATCCAACTAATCCACCAATCTGACACATAACGATGGCTTCCATCAAGAATTGTGAGGTTATCGCGCTTTTGGGAGCTCCAACAGCTTTTCGAACCCCAATTTCCCGTGTCCTTTCGGTCACTGAGACCAACATGATGTTCATCACCCCAATACCAGCGCCAAATAGCGCGATGCCTCCCACGACAAACCCGATGATGTACAATACGCCCGTAAATTGATCAAAGGCTCCACCTAAGGTATCATTGGTAGAGATTTCAAAATCATTTGGATCACCAGGAGCAACTTTACGGATCAGTCTTAAGATCCCTGTTAACTCGTCTAACGCATCCTCAATTCCAGCAACAGAAGCGGATGTGACTTGAATAGTGATATTCCTCTGTCTTCCCCCATAGTTATTGAGCATGGAGGTGTAAGGCGCGACGACAAATCGATCTTGTGAGTTTCCAAAGATAGCTCCCTTTGCTGCCGTCACACCGATCACGGTATAAGGTCTTCCATCAATTCGGATGGTTTTGAGAAGTGGATCTACAGTTTCAAATAGTGTCTCTCGGATCTCAGCCCCAATGATGACGACATCTCGTGCATTATTAATATCGAGATCAGTGAAATTTCTCCCTTCCTCCAAGTCGAATGAATTATTCGTGAGGTAGTACATATTACCGCCACGAATTCGCACATTTGGCTCCGTTTCCTTGTCATCAAAACTTACACTTGTGAAACTAAAGTCTTCCACAGGCCCTACATCTGACACATTCCGTACGCGATCGATAATGTCATCCATTTGAGCAAAGGTGATGTCTTTACGATTGCGATACTTATCCCAATCATTTCCTGTACGTATAACAGGGTCTTTGGAAATAGTAATCACATTCCCACCCATTACGTTTAGCGTATTATTGAAGTAGGTATCAAGCACCAAAACAGCGGTGTTGGCGCTAATGACTGCAAAAACCCCTACAGCAATCGCCAAAAGAGTGAGCGAAGATTTTAATTTATTGGCCTTAATCGAGTCAATCGACTGACGAGCAACGGAGAATAGATTCATAATTATTCGTAACGAAGAGATTCAATAGGATCAGCTTTGGCCGCTTTATACGACGGTATAAAGCCAAATATCACGCCAACAGCACTACAGAGCAGGACTGCATTCAGCACTGTTGTCCAGCTCATGTAGGCCACAAAAAATTGATTGATGAGTTGAGTAGCTCCGATGGAGAGCACAATTCCAATGACTCCACCAATGAGGCATATGACAATCGCTTCAATGAGGAATTGTGAGAGAATTTCCCACGATTTTGCGCCAACGGCCTTTCGGATGCCAATTTCCTTGGTTCGCTCTTTCACGGAGACAAACATGATGTTCATTACGCCAATCCCGCCAACAAAGAGGGCTAAGCCTGTAAGAAAGATCCCCACTAAATAAATGGTCGAAGTCATGTTCTGAAACTCCGCTTCAAATAGCTCTGGCTTGTTGATCGCAAAATCATTCTCCTCAAGAGGATCAAGCTGTCTGATTTGACGCATTATCCCTTCAATCTCATATTGCCCTTCTTCAAGTGTCGTTTCATCTGGGAAACGCACCGATAATTGCAACCCCCAACGTAGACCAAAAATATTTTCATAGGAACCCATAGGTATAGCCGCCATGTTGTCCACATTGTTGAGTCCGAGAAATTCACCCCGCTTTTCAAACGTCCCAATTACGTTAAATTTTTGGCCCTGAATTCGAACTTCTTTCCCAAGCGGTGAAACTCCATCAAAAAGAGAGTTCACAACCTCTGCACCAAGTACGACAACTTTGGCTCCTCTTATATCCTCATCTTGTGAGAAAAAACGGCCTTGCTCAAGCTCTAACGCTGTAGATTGCAAGTAATTGGGTGTAGCTCCAACCACTTCAGCCGATTCGACAAAATTATCCTCAAAGCGCACAGGGCGGTTCCGAGAAGCCCCCGCTGCTACATGGTCCGCATATTGACTTCTAGATTGGATTTCTTCAACATAATCAAGCTTCATCTCGGGGCGATTACGGTATTCCCACCATTTATATTCACCCCCTCCAAGTCCCCATGGCCATTTTTCGATGTACACAACATTACGCCCTAGTGCACTCATACTGTCCTCAAAACTGCGGTCAATACCATCGGTAATGGTATTCATGGAGGTCACGGATACGATTCCAATGGTTATACAGAGGGTTGTCAGAATAGCCCGTATCTTGTTAGTGGAAATCGATTGGAATGCAATACGTGTTCCTTCGGTTAAGCTCAGATAAATTCGTCTCATGAGTATTTGAGAGGAGGAGTGATTTAGGGTCAACAGTCATTATACGAACACCAAGAGTAAACGTTTCATTCTTATGACATCAAATCAGAAAAGCGTCGATATTGTGGCCTTTGGAGCCCACCCAGATGATGTAGAATTAAGCGCTGGGGGGACAATTGCCAAAGCTGTTTCAGAAGGAAAGTCCGTTGTCCTTGTCGATTTAACTCGAGGTGAAATGGGGTCTCGAGGAACACCTGAGATTCGACTGGAGGAAGCCAAAGCCGCTGCATCGATTCTTGGTGCTTCTGATCGACTTAATATGGGGCTACCCGACACTCAAGTTGCCAATACTAGAGAGAATCAGCTCAAAGTGATTCAAATTTTGAGGGCATACAAGCCACAAGTTGTCTTTGCGAATGCACCCATAGATCGCAATCCAGATCATGGGCATGGCAGTGCATTAATCAGAGATTCGTTCTTCCTCAGTGGACTGGTGAAAATCGAAACCAAAGATGAACAGGGACAACACCAAGAATCATGGAGACCTTCCCACCTACTATTCTACATGCAGGACACCGTTTTCGAACCAGATGTGATTATAGATGTCACAGATCATATCGAAACCAAAGAAGCCTCCATCTTGGCTCATGCTAGTCAGGTGAATGTTCAGAATCCTGGGGATGAACCAGAAACCTATATCTCTTCTCCTACATTTTTTGAATCTATTCGCGCGAGAACCAGAACCTACGGACATCGAGGGGGTTGCACACATGGTGAACCCTTCAAATTAGGTCGTGCGCCGATCATGCTTTCAACATTGGACCCACTCTTTGATCGCAAAATTGCCAGATAAGAAGGCGTGTTGAAGTTTGGCTATCAAGAGGCGCCATCCATAGTTGGACTGTGCAAGACATCTGTGGGAATATGCATCTCAAGAACCTTCTGAATCGCTTCATGCATGGCAGGATTGCCTGCAATCACTTTGTTTGAGAACAACCAATCGTCCCCTCCTGCCCAATTCGTCACTAGGCCTCCTGCTTCTTGAACAATCAAGCCTGCAGCACCCACATCCCATGCTTGGAGTCCAAATTCATAGAAGCCATCAAATCGACCTGCTGCAACAGAGCATAAATCATAGGTCGCTGCGCCAGGACGTCTTACAGAGCGAGCCTCTTGGAGAAAATGCTTAAAAACGTTCAAATAGGGTTCAGAACGACGAAATTCATGGTATGGGAATCCTGTAGCGAGCAGACTCTGTGAAAGATCCGTCGTTTCGGAAACGTGGATAGGCACACCGTTGCAGGTAGATCCTTTCCCTTTTTCGGCCACAAAGCATTCATCCGACATCACATCCAAAACAACACCAAGTTGAGGCTGACCATCTACCCAAAGTCCAATAGAGACACAGAATATGGGAAAAGCGTGAGCAAAGTTGGTGGTCCCGTCGATCGGGTCAATAATCCACCATCGACCTTCATCAACGCTCGTCGCATGGTGTCCTTCCTCAGCAAGAATGTGGTCTTCAGGAAAAGATGCTTTTAGAATGGATATGATTGCTTTTTCTGAGGCAACATCGGCATTCGTGACCAAATCCCGCGGCCCTTTGAATGTCGTTTGTACTGTTGCTCGTTGGTGATGAAAGGATAAAATCACCTTTGCAGCTTCTTTTGCAGCATACACTGCACACTCTCGTTCCGTCATGACTCTAGGAATTAGGAAGATTTTCGTGGTTTTGGGGTGTAAGAAAACCCTTCTTTTCGCTTTTGCTCAGGGTCGTACCCAGCTGGATTCTCAAAACAGTGCTCAGCCGCAGTGGATTGCAAGGTATTGAGTTGTTTTTGGGCCTCTCTCATCATCGTGACTAATTCTTGTCGACGTGTGTCAGGAAGTTTATCCTCAGACATTTCTGTTGTAATAGAGGCTTTAAGGCGCTGTAGATAATGAGTAACCAAAACCTTCATCGTAGACTTAGCTTCCATAACCTCATCCACCTGATCAAATCGATTTTGCTTCATCCGTTCACTCATTCTGCTACCTGGAGTATGCTTCTCCATGAAAATAGTGGCAAGGAGCTCTGGAGTTGACGACGGAAATGCACGAAATGTCGAACGATCAATGGGCTCCTGACGCTTGGCTCGTTCTACCAATAGCTCAAAGAACTCACGATATTGAGAATCCTCAAGAAACGATGGGTACACATATTGATAAATGTAGTCAACCATCCACGCCCCATGCTCAAGGCAGAGCTTCAAGAGTCTTCGCTCATACTCAGGGCGTCGTTTTGAGGGTGTGACACTGTCTGAGATCTCTGCCGATGGGTCTAAAGGCAACCCTTCATCCTGAATAGGTGGAGGACCTTCAGCCTGTGAAGCTCCAGACACAGTCCTTGGGCCTGAATCCTCCGTCCGTGTTTGACGAAGTTTATTGCGTTGTTGACGCTTTGCCACAGATGCATCGACGGCTGCATGAAGCTCTCTATCTGAGCCACCTCGAAACTTGTGGGTAGATTGATGCAATTGTTGTGTAGCAACTTGACGAGCTACTGGATCTGGAATTGCGGCAAGAAGTTCGACCAACTCTTCAATGACATGAACACGTTCATGCATCGATGTCAGCCGCCCCGATTCCTCGGCCAATCGTAGCAAATAGGTTATATAATCCTCAGTATTCTTGCGCTTATGCTCTATAAATCCTTCTTGACCTTGTTCCTTGACAAAGGAATCTGGGTCCTCTCCTTCAGGAAGCTGCAAGGTCTCTGGTTCTAAACCCATCTCAAGAGCTAGTTCAATCCCCCTCACCATTGCTTTTTGCCCCGCTGCATCGGCATCATAAATCATGAGCAAACGATTCGAATAGCGCTTGAGTAATTCCAGTTGTTCCCTGGTTAGAGCTGTACCACTGTTTGCAACAACATTTTTGACTCCATGCTGCGCAAGCGACATTACATCGGTATACCCCTCAACCAAAATAACTTGTTTCTCTTGGCGTATAACGGACTTAGCCAAATGGATACCATACAAAACCTGTGACTTATTATAGACGTCTGTTTGGGCACTATTGACATACTTCGGCCCTTTATTCTCATCAAACGTCCGGCCTGCAAATCCTATGACCCTAGCTGATGGATTCAAAATGGGGAACATTAAACGATCGCGAAAGGAATCATACACACCCTCCCCCTTTGAGCTAGGCTTCACGAGATCTGTGTCTAGCAAGATAGATTCATCGATACCCTCTTGAACAGCAGCATCCAGTAGCGCTTGTCCACTTGGAGGAGCATACCCTAAGCCAAACACACGGATGGTCTCAATGGTAAATCCTCTTTTTTGAAGATAAACGCGTGCTTTTTCAGCTTCCTCATGATGCTTGAGTTGCTGGTAATACCAGTTGGCTGCGAAACGTAGAGCCTCATATAATTTTTCAAAACGAGTCGCCCTTTCAGCTTGCTCTGGAGTGCTGTCTTCCTCAGGAAGATCAACATTATAGCGCTCTGCCAGGGATCTAACGGCTTCCATGAAACTTACATGCTCTGTCTTCATAACAAAGCTAAAAGCATCCCCCCCTTCACCGCACCCAAAACATTTAAAAATGCCCATGTCTGGATTGACTCGAAACGATGGGGTTTTTTCATTGTGAAAAGGACAAAGACCCGTAAATCCTTGGCCTGATTTCTTGAGAGACACCACATCTGCTACAACCTCCACTATGTCGGCAGCTTGTCGTATTTCATCGAGTTTATGCTCAGGGATTCTCATAGATGGAAGGTACAAGATATTCTCATTCTAGCGGATTCGAGATGCGGGATTTTGCAAACCTCACGAACACCTCCAAACTCTTAAAAACACCCAAATCTGCATTCCTTTCTGCGCCAAATCGTTTGATGGTTGACCCTTGCCGTCGTATCTTCATCTGACTTTTATTCTAATCACACTACTTACCCCCATGAGCGTACTTGTTGATCGTCATACCCGTCTAGTTGTCCAAGGTTTCACCGGAAGCGAAGGTTCATTTCATGCTTCACAAATGATCGACTATGGGACTCATGTTGTGGGTGGGGTCACCCCAGGCAAAGGTGGACAAACCCACCTTGATAGACCCGTTTTTAATACTGTGGCCGAAGCTGTGACCAGTGAAGGGACCAACACCAGTATCATTTTTGTACCCCCAGCCTTTGCAGGCGATGCCATTATCGAGGCTGCACAAGCGGGTATTGAACTCATTATCTGTATCACAGAGGGGATCCCCGTGAAAGACATGGTGATTGCCAAATCGGTCGTGGATCGTCATGGCGCAAGACTCATTGGGCCCAATTGCCCAGGAGTTATCACCCCAGGGCAGGCAAAAGTTGGCATAATGCCAGGGATGATTTTTACGGAAGGTTCTGTCGGGCTGATTTCACGCAGTGGGACGTTGACCTACGAGGCGGTAGACCAACTCACGAAAGCGGGACTTGGACAATCCACAGCCATTGGTATTGGTGGAGACCCTGTGATTGGGACAACACATACCGATGCCGTCAAGCTTTTAATGGATGACCCTGAAACAAGCGCAATTGTCTTGATTGGTGAAATTGGGGGTAGCGCTGAAGAAGAAGCGGCCGCTTACATCAAGGAGCATGGAACCAAGCCTGTGGTTGCCTTTATTGCGGGGTCAACAGCCCCTCCAGGCCGACGCATGGGACATGCTGGAGCGATTATTTCAGGTGGTCAGGGTACAGCTCAAGACAAAAAACGAGCCCTATCAGAAGCTGGTATTATCGTGGTTGAGAGTCCTGCAGACATCGGTGCAACGGTCGCCTCTCTACTCAAGTAGTTCTTCTTAGTCTCTAGATCTAACTTATTGAATGGTCGTGCCATCCATAATGGACTGTCCTTTGACGACAATCACAATCCCATCGACCACGTGATAAGGCCCATAGTCACCATCTTTGAGTGACGCACTTCCATGGATCGTGACATTTTGCCCTATCCGAGCATTTTTATCAATAATGGCGTTGGAGATCGAGCAGTTTATACCAATGCCTAAGGGCGGGCGGTCAGGATGTTGATCAGATAGTTCCTCGATCGTATTGAATGAATCGCTTCCCATAATAATGGTATTTTCAATCACGGTTCCCTTCCCAATTCGGGTACGAATACCCACAACAGATCGTGTAATCGATTCCGCTTCGATAATGCATCCCTCAGAAACCACCGTCTGATGAATATGTGTCCCTGAAACTTTCGACGCTGGCAGAAGCCTAGCACGTGTGTAAATCGGATTTCGGTTGTCATATAAATTAAACTGTGGCACCGCGTCACTGAGCTCTAAGTTGGCTTCATAAAATGATCGAATGGTCCCAATATCGGTCCAGTACCCTGTAAACTCATAGGAAAAGACCTTGGTCTCCCCATGAAGTGCTTTGGGAATAATTTCTTTGCCAAAATCTGTCGCGTCGGCGTGAGTGTCCATCAAGTCCATTAACCGGTCACGGTTGAAAATATATATACCCATAGACGCCAAATACTCTTTGCCCTCACCCTTGAGATGATCATCTACCGGGCTTTTCCAGGAGGATAATTCTTCCAAAGACGGTTTCTCCACAAATGAGTCTATACGGTTCTTATCGTCTTTTTTCATGATTCCAAACCCCGTAGCATCTTCGGCTTTGACTGGAATCGTTGCAATGGTAATATCTGCTCCTGAGTCTTTGTGCTGAGAAAGCATGTGTCTAAAATCCATTTGATAGAGTTGATCCCCCGAGAGAATCAGCACCTGCTCGTACTCATGATTTTCTAGGTGATGGATGGATTGCCGCACAGCATCTGCAGTGCCTTGAAACCAATCCGTACTCCCTAAGGTCTGCTCAGCCGCAAGTATATCAACAAATCCACTACTGAATGAATCGAAATTGTAGGTGTTTTTGATGTGGCGATTTAGCGAGGCTGAGTTAAACTGCGTGAGCACAAAAATTTTGCGGATATCCGAATTAATGCAATTTGAAATAGGGATATCGACCAAGCGGTATTTACCCGCGATCGGTACCGCTGGTTTAGACCGATGACCTGTAAGAGGGTGCAGTCTTGTCCCTCGACCTCCTCCCAAAATTACCGCCAGTGTAGGGTGTTTCATGGGCTACGCTCCAATTCTTTTGCTTTGGAGATTCTCATAGACCTTTTGCGTTGCCGCTGCAGAACGTGCCCACGAGAAATCCACTTGATGATTGGCCTTCATCCATGCTAAACGCTCATCCTGCTGATGCCAAAAGTCCACAGCCTGGCGAAGGATTCCTACAATATTTTGAACAGAAAAATCATCAATTACAAATCCATGCCCATTAGGATTTTGTAAAGTCGAGGGTGAGGACTCGTTTTTGGATGCCGCTATTTTTCTTGGCACCGAGTCTGTCATTGGATGAACGGTATCTTTGAGCCCCCCCACATTTGAAACAATCGGAATGGCTCCATAGGTCATCGCATACATTTGATTAAGTCCACATGGCTCCACTCGAGACGGCATAAACATAAAGTCGGATCCAGCATACATCTGATGAGCAAGACCCTCATTATACTCTAAGCGCGTATCGATATAGGTTGGCTTGGAGTCCGTATTTAGGGCTGTGAGTTGGTGGTGTATTTCGGGATTGCCTGTTCCCAACAGAATAAAATTGAGAGGGATCCCTTCGCTTCGAATCGAATGAATAACCGAGGGGAGCATATCGGCCCCTTTTTCCCAAACCAATCGACCAATAAATGCAACAATCGGTAGGGATAAATCTAGTGTGAAGTGCTCATCTAACGCCTGCCGATTGAGCTCTTTGGATCGTTTCAACGCATCTTTACGTCCAAACTTAAGCGGAGCCGCAAGATGTGGATCGCGCGCCGAATCCCAAACTGTGGCATCTATGCCATTCAGAATGCCTGTTATTTTGGCCTCTTCCATGAGCATGAGTCCTTCCAGTCCGTTGGAGGATCGTTTCAACTCCTCGACATAGGATGGAGATACCGTGGTCACATGCCATGCACATTTGATTCCACAGGCTAATGGATTTAGGGCATGATCCCATTCTAGCAGTCCCTGTTTTGAGGGGTCATAATATGGCAATAAGGAGACTTTTGAGAGGTCGGTCGTGCCATGATATTGCCCATTATGGAGAGTCAAAACGGTTGGGATCCCCTTGAAGTGGGCAAATTCCTCGCAATGTTCGATCAGAAAAGGTATCAGTGCTGTATGATGATCATGACAATGGAAAATCTGATCCTTTGTCGAACAGTCATGACGTTGGTTGTTGGAGCGAATCGCATGAAGGGCTGCGAGTTGGAACACAAGGGTTCTTTGATATTCATCCCAGTATCCGTGTCCACTCTCCGGATCAATGTAGATTCCTTTTCTGTCGGTCCAGGTTGACACTTTAATCGCATAAAACGAAGCTCTCTCCTTCTGGGACTGGCGAAGTGTGAAGACTTCCGCTGAAAGGGTGCCAAAAGCAGACGGAAAAGAGAATCCCCACGCTTGCGTTAAATGAGCTTCATTGAGGGAGGGGATGTCATAGTAAGGTATCCATACCGTGGATGGACTTCCTTGTTCTGCCAGGGCGTTAGGAAGAGAGCCAGCGACATCGCCAAGCCCTCCTGCTTTCGCGAATGGATATGCTTCAGCCGCAATATGATGAATCATCATGTAACATTCGATTTCAGAGTTCGTATACTCCTAGTTGACTAGTGTCAAAAGGGTTGAGCAAGTCAGCGCAGACAACCTATTTAACAAAAATACCCAATTATGATTGATGTATCCCACCTGTGGAAATCGTTTGGTAAAAAAGTAGCTGTTCAAGATGCCTCCTTTAAAGCGGAGCCTGGACGAATCTTTGGGCTACTAGGGCCTAACGGTGCTGGAAAAACCACGACCATCCGAATGATTAATGACATTTTAACGCCCGATCGGGGTGAAGTGCGGATAAAAAATGTCATTGCTGGACCCCAAACGCAAAAATGGATTGGGTATATGCCAGAAGAGCGTGGACTTTACAAAAAAATGAAGGTGGGCGAACAACTGCTCTATTTTGCAAAATTGAAGGGGCTCTCTACCTCTGAAGGGAAAAAAGTGATTTTGCAATGGCTAGAACGATTTGAGGCAAGCGATTGGATTAAACAGGAAGTGGGTGAGCTATCCAAAGGGATGTCCCAAAAGATCCAGTTTATCGCCACCATTCTTCATGACCCTGACATCGCCATTTTTGATGAACCGTTTAGTGGGTTAGATCCCATTAACAGTGAGCTGCTCAAAACAGTGATTCTAGAGTTAAAGGCACAAGGAAAGACTATTCTCTTTTCGACACACAGAATGGAGCAGGTGGAGCAAATGTGCGATGACATTGCTCTGTTTAATGAAGGACAAGTCGTGTTAACAGGGAACCTCTCTGAGATTAAATCATCATTTGGCGAAAATACCGTTCTCTTAGAATACGAGGGAGATGGGTCGTTTATTGATGCGATAGAGCATGTGCGAATCAACAACCGATCCAATCGATTTGCCGAAATCAGGATTTTAGAGGGACAGGCGGCCTCTGCGATTCTCAAAAAAGCAATCGAGCAGGTGGAAGTAAAAAAATTTGAACAAGTTGAGCCTTCTTTGACTGAAATTTTCATCTCGACTGTTAACTCAACCAAAGGCATGGGGAGTGCAACATGAACTTCAATAAAGTACGAATCGTCTTAGAGCGAGAGTTTTTCTTCCGGGTCAAAACGAAAATGTTTTGGATCTCCACATTGCTCGTTCCATTCGGATTTGCACTCTTAATTGGTGGATCGATCGCCATTCAATTGTGGCCACAGGGGAATGAAGAAGTACTCGCCATTATAGATGAAACTGGCGTTTTGAGTGAATCACTCATGGCTGAGGATGAAAATCGGTATCTCAATTATCAAGGCAAGACTATTGATGAGGGCAAACAGGATGTGCAGTCAGGCACGATCGACGGGCTTTTGGTGCTGCCTAATTCCATCCTAGAGGGTGAAGGGGATGCAGAGTTAATCTACAAAGGCTCAGGTGGGCTCAGCTTGTTGGGAAGTGTCAGAGGAGATGTACGATCCGTTGTGCGAGAGAAGCGATTGGCTCAAGCAGCGATCACGGATGAGATCCGTGACTTGTTTGATTCCCGAGTCGGATTTACCTCCACAAAGTTAAATGAAGAGGGCATTACAGAAGAGGATAATACTGCCTTTTATTCTGCGATCGGATTCATACTTGGGCTAATCATTTTTGTCGCTTTAACGAGTTATGGCACCATTATCCTGAAGGGTGTGGTGGAGGAAAAGACCAATCGGATTATCGAAATCATCGCCTCTTCTATCAAACCAATCGAGTTACTTGTGGGTAAGATTTTAGGGATCTCTGCCGTCGCGATTGTCCAATTTGGATTGTGGGCTGTATTGTTTACCGGCATTAGTGCGGCAACTACGCCCATTGTGGCGTTTGTGATGGCTCAACAAGAGGGCTCGGCTGAGCAGATGACGTCGCGCGAAGATGTAGTGGCTAGTGCTACCAATGGTGAAGAGGTGGAATTGAGCCAAGCGTTGGAAGCAGCCACCAATCCATCACCTACGACAGAACTACCCTTTCAAATACCTGAAATACCCGTGAGCTTGGTTTTGTATTTCTTCCTGTTTTTCATCCTGGGCTACTTGTTGTATTCCTCCCTCTTTGCTGCTATTGGCTCTACGACCGATGCCACTTCAGACTCTCAGCAATTAATGATGCCTGTGTTTATCCCAATATTTATGGCATACATGTTTAATGTGCAGATTATGCAGAATCCGAGTACCACGTTTGCAACAGTCGTGTCCATGATCCCATTATTTACTCCTATCAATATGATTACGCGGGTGGCTATTAGTGAGGTCCCCGTTTGGCAAATTGGAGTCTCAGTGGTGTTGATGATTGGGTCGATCTATGGTGTGCTATTGATAAGTGCACGCATCTATCGCATCGGTATTTTGCAATCAGGCGGTAAAGTTGGCTTCAAGGATCTAGCCAAGTGGCTGCGTCAATCCAACTAAGGCTGTAGGGCTTCGTATTTACTGGTGTTGGAGGGATCCACTTGTTGTAGGAGCAATAATGCTTCGGTGCGAACTTGTGCGTCCGCATCTCTGAAAATAGAGATGTATTCCTGGGCTTTTGCGTTGAACCAGACGTCAAATACATAGGTACTACTGGCGAGTCGCTTGGCATCTCGAAGCAATTCGAGGGTTGCCAAGGTGTTTTGGCGTGCTTTTTCTGGATCCAAGGTGAAAATGTCGAGCACTTGCCGATGATGGTCATAAAACGCTTGGCGTAGTGGGTCATAGGTTGGATTCAACACATCAGAGATGAGCCCAAAACGATTGCGTTGCGCACCAATCTCTTTCCCCCAACCTAGCGCTCCCTCCTGTTCACCAAGCTCACGAATCTGAGCTGCTTTGTTGAAAAACTCCGTCCCACCTAAAGGAGCAAAAGAATCAAAGTCGAACCCAAGGATCATGTAGATATAAAAATCGAGTGTCGAGGTGAAGCTATCGAACTGAAGGTCGTCTCGAATTAAGCTCTTGCCGCGAGGGAACTCAAACTGCCAACGCTCGTCATTTAATACAACAATCTGGGTCTCTTGCATGGTGTTATAAATGGGACGTCGGGAGATCACGACAATTTGAGCACCATACACAAAGTCATCACTTGCAGATGTCAGTACGATTTGGAGTGTACAACCAATCCGCTCATGCTCTTCAAGTCGATAGTCTGTCCATGAGGTCTCATTGATGTACTGCTCAAGCTGGGGGGCCAATTCCGACATGTAATCAAACGCATTCCCAGTGACCTGCTCACGGTTGATGGCTATCTCACAATCCAATTCTTGTGCTATAACACTGTAAGGAATCACGGCTAGAAGTATCAGTAGTGGTAACAGAAGTGTAAAACGCATAAAACAGCTATGGACAGTATGATTGTACAATTGATGCGAAGCGCATGGGTGAAGATACGGTTTCTGATCAGTCAATCGTGGGTTAATGACCTCTTTAAGGTTGGATGAATCTTGATCAAATCCAACACTGGGTAGGCAGGTCCATGTTTTGGTGGATCGCAGGGATTGTTCTTTTGCTAGGGCAAGCCGATCTGTATGGTCAACGATCTTTTGCCTATGGTCTTGGTCAAGCGGTGCAGTCTGGCACAACGCTTGGAGGGTGCGCATTATCCAACACTAATGCGCTTGGAACGACTGGTTCTAGTTGGTCATCGAAACATGGTTGTATCCACACCCAATCCACTCAACTATACCAAGTACAAGGGCTCTACCACCACCAACTTCATACCAGTATTGGGGTTGATAAGCCATGGAGATTGAGTGTGCATATAGAATCTTTGGGCATAGAGGGCACCTCGCTAGTGAGTAGCCAAGGTGGTTTGTCTAGAGTTGGCCAAATCATTGATGTGTGGCTTGGACCCTGGGCAGAGCACACGGCACGCTTGGGTAGATTTTCACGTTTCTCTTGAGTTCTAGCGCACACTGAGTATTGCGATTATTGCATCAATGCGGAAACCCCTGGAAGCTCTTTGCCTTCCAACAGTTCAAGACTTGCTCCCCCACCTGTTGAGACATGAGAAACGCTCGACTCAAGCCCCAGCTGTGTGATTGCAGCCGCTGAATCGCCACCCCCGATAATGGTTGTTGCCCCAGCTTCGGTTGCCTCTACCAGTGCCTGAGCAACAGCAAGTGTCCCTTTTGCAAAAGGCTCTAATTCAAACACACCCATAGGGCCATTCCAAAGAACGGTTTTTGCTCGCTTCACTTTCTCTGCAAACAACGCTTGTGAGAGTGGGCCTATGTCCAACCCCATCCACTGATCAGGAATCGAATCCCGAAGGACCGTTTGAATCTCGGCATCCGCTGAGAATGCCGAGGCAATCACATTATCTTCTGGAAGCAATAGCTCTACCCCCTTGGTGGAAGCTTTGTCAAGCAACGATTTTGCCAACTCTATTTTGTCCTCCTCCACAATAGATGTCCCTATGGACAGGCCCATCGCACGATAGAAGGTGTACGCCATACCACCGCCAACGATTAAGCAGTCCACTTTATCCAGTAAGGCTTCAATCACCCCAATTTTGTCAGACACCTTCGCTCCACCTAAAATCGCGACGAAGGGTGATGTGGGATGTTCTATGGCATTTGCTAGGAACGCTAGTTCTTTCTCAAGAAGTAGCCCAGCTACCTTTACATCGATATGAGCGGCGATTCCAGCCACGGAGGCATGAGCACGATGTGAACTCCCAAAAGCATCATTGACATAGACATCCATTCCCTCGGCTAGCGCTTTGGCAAATGCAGGATCATTGGTTTCTTCCTCAGCGTGAAATCGAACATTTTCTAGGAGCAACACCTCTCCTGGTTGCAACGCATGCTTAGCTTGTTGCACTGCATCATCCACACAGTCCGTTGCCATGGTCATGGGCGCCTCCAAGACACTTTCAAGATAGGCTGCAACAGGTTTGAGGGAGTCTTTGGCAACGACCTCACCTTTGGGACGACCCAAATGACTGGCAAGTACCAGAGCGGCCCCTTGATCTAGAATGGCTTGAATCGATGGCAGAGCAGCATCTATTCGTGTGGTGTCTGTGATGGTGTCACCTCGCAGAGGCACGTTAAAATCGACACGCATAAAAACCTTTTTTCCATTGAGATCTACGTCTTTTAGCGATAAAGGGGTCTTAGACATCAAGTACTATGATTAAATGAGGATTCGTTGACATCTATGATGCCAAAGTTGGTCATCAAAAGTACAAAAATGTTTTAGGGGAATCCTTAAGTTTAGACATGGAGCCAATTTACCTAGATCATGCTGCGACCACCCCGTTAGACCCTGAGGTCTTTGAGGCCATGATCCCTTACTTTACCGACGCATCTGCCAATGCAAATTCGGCACACCAATTGGGTAGACGTGCCAAGGTAGCCGTAGAAGATGCTCGTGAATCGATTGCCTCCATACTAGGGGCTGAGCCTTCTGAAATTATATTTACGTCAGGTGGAACCGAGAGCGATAATGCAGCCATTCGTGGAGTGTTCGAAACTGCACATCGTAAAGGGCGTTCACAAATCGTCACCTCAGCCATTGAACACCATGCTGTCATCCATCCTGCGGAGTGCCTTAAGCTCGCAGGGGCAAAACCGGTTTATGTGGAGGTTTCACCTGCTGGAAGCGTACTTCCAGAGGCCCTAGCCAACGTATGTGGAAAGCAAACAGCTATCGTCTCACTGATGCATGTCAATAATGAGGTCGGGACTGTTAATCCCATTGCTGAGTTGGCCGATATTGCGCATCAACAGGGTGCCTACTTTCATACAGACGCCGTCCAAAGTGTGGGCAAGCTCCCGGTGAATGTCAAAGATCTAAACGTCGACTTTTTGAGTCTTTCTGCTCACAAACTAAATGGACCCAAAGGAATCGGCGTCTTATTTGCCAAAAATGGCTCTCCATGGATCCCCTTGATTCATGGTGGTTCCCAAGAAAAACGTCGACGTGGTGGGACCCTCAATGTCCCGGCCATTGTTGGACTTGCCGCCGCCATGACCAAAGCGGAACATCAACGAGAGGCTCGAATGGCCCATTATCAAGGATGTAGAGCACAACTCCTGGAGACGCTTGATCAACATTTGAATGGATATTATGCCATCAATGGTGATGGGGATTCTGACGTGTCACGGGTTCCTCATATCCTCAATCTTTGTTTTCACTCACCAGAAGGTCAAACGCTAGATGGTGAGATGTTGTTACTCAACCTAGATATAGAGAATGTCTGTGTATCTAATGGTAGTGCATGCACTTCAGGCGCTTTAGAGCCCTCTCATGTGTTGTTAGGTATGGGTATCCCTACGGATCAGGCTATGTCTAGCATTCGCATTTCCATCGGACACTCCAACACGCTAGACGAGATGACACATGCAGCCAAAACCATCTCCAACGTCGTTAAACGAATGCTTTCTCTATCCACATAACTTCATTCTTACGCATTACACACACTCCTATGACAAAATCTATTCTCTCTGTTTCTATCGTTCTTGTTGCCCTTGGTATTGTAAGTTTTGTGATCTCTGATTTTGCCAGTGTCACAGCCCTGATCCCCTCCTTTTTTGGGATTGTGTTGCTCATTTTGGCTCTTGTGGCTATGTCGGCAGAAAAAAAGGATCAAACCGGTGTCAAAAAACATACCATTCACGCCGCACTTGGTGTCACACTGCTAGGGCTACTTGGTTCCTTTCGAGGTATTCCTGCGTTCATAGGATCCTTTGGTGGTGAAGAACTCGCCCGCCCAATGGCAACGTATGCTCAGGTCGTGATGTTTGTCTTGTGTGCCTATCTCCTTTTTGCTGGGGTACAATCTTTCATCAAAGCACGCAAAAAGCGCGCAGCCGCATAACGCTGGCTCTGCCTAAGACTACAGCTTTAAGCCTCCTTAGGAAACAGCGCAGCAATCTGATCGGCATATTTTTGCTCAATCACACGGCGCTTCAACTTCATGGTTGGGGTCATTTCCCCTGACTCTATACCAAACTCCTCAGGTAGAAGCACGAAGTCTCGGATCTTCTCATGCGAAGCCAGCTCCTTGGAGAACTCTCGAACCACCTTGCTAAATTCATTTCGCAAGCTTGGGTGCACTAAGAGCTCCTCTCGAGAAAGACCTGACAAGTCATTTTGGGAAGCAAACGCTTCCACGGCATCCGCATCGGGCACTATTAATGCCGCCATAAACTGTTGCCCCTCACCTACCACCATAATTTGTTCAATCCAAGTACTCGTTTTGAACATATCCTCAATCGGGCCAGGGTAGATATTTTTGCCACCCGCATTAACAATCATATGCTTAATGCGGTCGGTAATCTGAAGCAACCCATCTGTAAAGCGCCCAACATCCCCTGTGTGAAGCCATCCATCTTTATCTATCATCTCACGGGTCGCTTCCTCATTTTTCCAGTACCCCTTCATCACATTGGGGCCCTTACAAAGAATTTCACCAGCTTCAGATGTTAAGGATGTAGGGTAATCCTCCCCACTGACGGTTGCGATGATTTCGTGATCCGATAGTCGCATAATCCCAACAGTTACGCCTGTAATCACTTTACCCACCGTCCCAATTCGAGGACCATCAAAATGATTCACAGCCATTACAGGCGATGTTTCGGTGAGGCCATATCCCTCCATAATGGGAAGACCAGTGCTCATAAAAAATGATCCAATATCAGGGGGTAATGCCGCACCTCCCGAGACAAAAAACTTGATCCGGCCACCTGTTTTTTCTTTGAGCTTATTGAACACCAATTTATCAGCAAGCTTCTTTTGGGTGGCCACCAAGCCTCGTTTCCCTTGGGCGTATTTCTCACCCACTCCAATCGCCCAATTAAAGATAGCTTTCTTAACCGCTGAGCCTTCTTGTACACCTTTGTTGATGGTATTAAAAATGCGCTCGAACAACCTAGGCACGCTTATCAATATGGTGGGGCGTGCTTCGGTGAGGTTCTTGGCTACGGTGTCCACACTTTCGGCAAAATAGATTTCGGTCCCACTAGCAATCATGGTGTAGTACCCTGCCGTGCGCTCAAAGGAGTGACACAGAGGTAAAAATGAGAGTACGCGATCATCAGGCCCCATCCCAACAACCTCATGAGCAGCTTTCACATTACTCACAATATTGCGATGGGTCAGCATCGCACCCTTTGGATTCCCTGTGGTGCCTGAGGTATAAATTAATGTGCTCACATCTTCTGGAACCACCGACTGGGCCGCTTCATGAATCACTTTGGCATGCTTGGGCTCGAGCTTTAACCCTTCTGCAAGAACAGTATCTAGTAGCCGGACATACTTGTGGTCCAAAAGACCCGCGGTTTTAGGCGTATCAAATGCAATCACTTCCTTCACTGTAGGGCAATCCTCAAATACCTCGACCGCTTTTTTAAGCTGAATATTCGTCGAAACAAAAAACAGCGACGCTTGAGAGTCATTCAAGATATACTCCACTTGATTGGCCGGCAGTGTAGCATAGAGCGACACATTAATCACACCCAGCAGCTGAAGCGCAAGATCTACTACAACCCACTCTATTCGGTTTTCACTTAGGATCGCAACGGTATCCCCCTTCTTAATTCCTTTGGAAACCAAGTAGGCTGCAAGATTTTGCACATCTACTGTAATTTCATCCCACACAATGGGTTCGTAGGCCGTACCAGGTGAAGGCTTACGCGCATAGGCGACTTTATCTGAGCCTTTATACTTGCTTGCAAGATTTAAATAAAGCTCCGTTAACGTCTCAAAGGGGACTTGAATAGGCATAATTGATCACTTAATTGGGTCAACGCATCAAAATAACATTTTCAGTATAATGCATGTACGATTCAAGTCATAGTCCATTCATTCAAGATTCTGATCCTCCATGTCCTCTGCATCTTCCACGGAATTATACCATGATTCACTTCCTCTGGTAAAAGAGATTTTTAAGTCCTACTTGAGGGAAAAAAATCAGCGACAAACTCCTGAACGATTTTTGATTCTTGATGAGATTTATCGCTCAGACAGTGGCCATTTCGATGCGGATGATCTCTATTTCAGGATTAAAGAATCTGGAACACGATTATCGAGAGCTACTGTGTACAACACCCTCGACCTATTAATGGATTGTGGGTTGGTCCAAAAACATCAATTTGGCCAAAATCAGGCTCATTACGAACGAGCATACGCTTATCAACAACATGACCATCTCATATGTAAAGAGTGTGGTTTAGTGATTGAATTTTGTGATCCACGCATTTTTGAGATTCAACGAATGTTGGAGTCACTCCACGATTTTGACATTAGTGAGCATAGCCTCCATCTCAAGGGGCGCTGCAAAGACCAAAAAGCTTGTAAAAAGCGACAGGAACAAGGGGCCTCGTTAAAACTCAGGCGAGACGAATAAATCGGTGAGAGGCCATGGTGCTTCCGAGCAGACCAATGAGCGTGCCGAGTAATAACATCCCAGCGGCAAGGTAATACCATGCCCCTAGAGGCCATGCCAAGACCCCCATTTGAGGAATTGCAAGTGGCACACCCCAGCGAAATAAAGCATCTAAAACCCCAAAGGCTACGATGCTCCCTATCCAACCTTGCAATACCCCTTCAATCACAAACGGGCGTCGAATAAATGCATTGGTCGCGCCCACAAGTTTCATCGCTTTAATCGTATCGCGCTTGGCATAAATCGTGAGGCGAATGGTATTAAACACCAACCAAATAGAGGCAATCAAGATTACAGATGCCACAGATAACCCAACCCACAACGATTGATCTACTCGTGAGCGAAGCTGTTGGTATAATGCGGCATTAAACGCGATATCATCGACTTCTTGAAACTCCTGCAAGCGCTCTACTTGCTGTTGCACCTCGTCGATGGGGATATCAGGCGTTAGAATTAACGTAAATGATGCCGGTAGGAAATCGAGATCTGCAAGTGCCTCCGAGCTAAATCCTTCTCCAAACTCTTGTTCAAAACGAGCCGAAGCAGCCTCTTTGGAGGTAAACTCGATCGATTCAACCCATGGCTGTTCATCCAAATAGTCTCCAAAATCTTGGGTTCGCTCCTCAGAAATAGGGGCTAAAAATATTTCCATTTGTACTTCATCGGTTAAATCGACGGCAAGGGTATACAGTGCATATCCTCCACGAGTCAAAAATCCCGCGAGTAATACGGCAATAAAGAGTGAAAAGGTTGAGGTTGCACTCGCAAGTTTTGTGCGACCAAATCCTGCAAACCCTTCTTTGATGGAGTAGCCAATGCTCATTGGAAACGCAGTGTGTGTAAGAGACTGTCCACAGTAGACAGGGAATTAATTTTTGAATAGCACCCGAATACCAAAGATAAACCTTCTGCCCGACTTCGGAAGCCCATAAGAATCCATCGTGCCTGCCTGCCAGAGCTGATCAGAGGCTTGATCCATTCTCATGTAAATCATCATCCATCGAAGTCGCGCTGAGAGATACGCATCGACCGTGGCTGTTGAAGGTAATTCTAGGTCATTTCCAGCCCGAATCCATTGTTGTAACCAGGGTGACCATATCCACCCCGCTTGCTGTACCGGTGAGGCTCGCAAGGTAAGACCCGCTTTCACATAGGTGGCTTGATCAAAAAAGGGGCGCTCTAGCTCCACCTGCCCCCACCCATACACTCTCAGGTCTCTTGAGGAGGGTTTTGACATGCAGTCCATACAATTTGCCTCCAACAAATTTGCATCCATAGTACCAGTTTGTTGGACAAACCCATCCATCGCATAGCCTCCAAGACGAAGTGTTACATCACGAGTCTTCACAGAGGCCATCGCAGACCCCTGAATTGAACGATAATCAGGGCCATTACTCCACGAACCTTGAGAGGTGCGAAGCCATTCATCCTTGGTGCGCAACCAAGCCATGGTTCCTTCAAGGCTAAACGACCCAATCGCCCACGTGGGAGTTAGTTCGATAAATGTGACCGTTTTGGGTTTCAAGAATGCATTGGGAGCCATTTGTTGATGTGACCAATCAGGAGCATTGGCTACCACAGAGAGTTCACCCTGCTTCATGAGTAATGAGGGCTCATGTGAACGTTGTCCTATCCCGAGGGTAAACCCATTCCCATTGGACTGCCATGAGTGATCCATGCGGATTTCCCCTGTACCGGCATCATTGGCAGATGAGTGCATCCACTGGGCACGAAAACTTGATCGAAACCTCTTCGTCCAACGTCTAGACCCTTCGGTTTCCAATCCAGTAAACCACGAGTTTTTTTCAGGGAAAGAGATGGTGTTGGACTCGTTGGATTCGTGCTCAAGCCAAAGTGAACCAGACACTGAGCCTCTGGAACCCTGTTTGATCATTTGAGAATACAACTGAGTGCGTCGATTCATCCAATCAAGGCTGCGCCCTCCAGAAACTGTGGAGATCCCTGATATCTCCCCCTCATGGATATCACGCAATAACCCAAGGCTCGTTGACAGAAATTGGGATGGATTTCGAGCCCAAGTCAGCGAGAGCCTTCGCGTCAACGGCTCTACTCGCACAAACGGATAGAGTGGAGATTCAATAAGAGGATTGTAGGAGAATCTATTAGGTGTATATCCTTGTACAGTTTGTGCTTCCGTTTGTTTACTAGAATAAGTCGAGTATCGCAAAAATAGAGATTGTGTCGAGTCAATCTCCCATCGAAATGCGCTTCGAAGCGTCGAGTATTCCCCTTGAAATCCATCATAATCCCCTTGTTCATCGATGGTTGAATAGGCGATTTCAAGGTGTGTGGACTCAGAAACATTTTGTCCATAGAGTAGATTCAGTGTCCGATCTTCTTGCCCTCTCTCAAAGAAATCTAATTCTATGACAGGTTTGGGCGATTGACGTCGAACCGATGACAAACTTAACCGCTGCCCATAGGTTGTAAGCACTCCCACATCACTAGCTGGAATCAGGTTTAATGGTACACTTCCTATCCATGGATTACGCCATAACGCACCGTCTGTACGAAGGATGGGTGTCTGAATCTCGTCGTTGGGGCGCTCCAAAGCCATGGGTGCATTACGAAGCATGGCTCCATGGGTAACTCCAGTAGCGGGCAGATGCACATTAGCCTCTTGCAAGGAGAAAGCAGGAATCCAGTTCGATGTTGAATCTGTGAGTAGGACCGATTGTGCTTGCAAACAACTCGACCAAAAAGAAGCCATCAAAAGCAACCCGCACACATTCCTCAAATGGACAAGTGATCTCATCATAACTGTTTTAGGACACCTCGCGGCAGCCTGGATTCACCCACAAGAGTGCGTCGCAGCGCCTCCAAAGTTAAAATCACAGACCTCGAACGGTTCAATTCACGCGTGTGCCCCACCTGGGTTGTCCACGCAAACGTCTCTGCTGGCGTACTTAGACCAAACCAAATGGTTCCCACAGGCTTTTCATTTGAGCCACCGCTTGGCCCGGCAACCCCTGAAACAGAACATCCAACCTCAACGCCTAGTGCTTTTCGAACACCCATTGCCATTTCTATCACTGTTTGCTTACTAACTGCTCCAAATTGTGTTAGAGTCTCCGTTTTGACCCCTAATTGCAAGATTTTCGCCTCATTTGAGTACGTAACCAATGAGCCCATAAACACATCTGAAGCTCCAGCTGGATCTGTTAATGAAGCCCCTATCATCCCGCCTGTACAACTCTCAACTGCACCTAAACGCCACCCTCTGCTTCGACACAACTCCAATACAATATTGGATAATGTGTCTGTCGTCTTCGATCCATAAGTGCAAAAAGCAACACGCCCCCTCACAAACACTTCAAACTCATCTAGCAGGCCCATCGCCTCTTTTTTGGTGATCCCTGGTGTTGAATCCACCCCTAATCTGAGTTTCACATTTGCTGCCCCCGGTAAATAGGCCAGCGTGCACCCCTTTTGTTCAAAGTGCGACCAATCTCCGATAAACTCATTGGCGAGATCTTTTTCTCTTTCCCCTGCCGTCATAATATATCTCGGGGGAAATGTGAGCTCTTGCTGAGCTGAGGCGAGGATTTTGGGTAGGACAATTGTCTTAAACATCCCCTCAGCTTCATAAGGCACCCCTGGCAAGGCCATCAACCAGGTTTTCTCCCCTTGTACCAAAACTCCCTTTTCAACACCAAATGCATTGTCGTATTCCTTCATTGCGAGGCTATAATCTTTACAAAAGCGACTCAATACATCCAAAGTTCGATCATCATGAGTGGGTCCCAATCCACCCGTAGTGACCACCACGTCCCATTGTCCCCATGCATCTGAAAGCGCCTGATAGATCATCGATGCATCATCGCTAATCATCTGTTCTTGTGATAACCGCAAACCTTCCTCTACCAAGAGACGGCCAAATGCCGCTGCATTCGTATTTATCGTGTCACCCAGAAGGAGTTCGTCACCAATAGAGAGAACCAGTATTCGCATTAACGGTTGAGACTTGTTGAAAGTTGGTGCAATTTACTCTCAAATCCATTCGATCGCCAATGTTCAGATCTCTTGTGACCTACATACCCAATTTTTTGACCATCCTTCGAGGGTTCGCAGGTCCGTGGATTGTCTGGCTTTTTTACACTGGAGACATTACATCCTCTTCGATTGCATTGACAGCATTTATTAGCTTACTCATAGCCTCTATCACGGATTTTTTGGACGGAGCCATAGCAAGAGCCCTGAATGCGGAATCAAAACTTGGGGCCATTTTAGATCCATGGGCCGACAAAATATTGGTTCTATGTGTGTTTGCGATTCTTCCAAGCCTAGATTCACATCTATACCCTTGGTGGTTGTTTGGGATTATTGCTTCACGCGAAGTGCTCATGGAAGGCATCCGAGCTTGGAGTCGGCTCAAGGCCATCAAAATAGAACCGGCTTCGACTGTGCTAGCTTTCCCCGTTCGATTTAGCGGAAAAGCCAAAACCACGGCTCAAATGATCTTTATTCACCTTGCTTTAGGATTGCATCTTCTAGATCTACTGCCGTATCCAGCATATGTAATTTCTGGGCCCATCTTGAGTACTTGGGCGATGTTTTGGCTGTATATTGCAATCGCTGTGATCACTGTTTGGAGTGGAATCGATACGCTACGATCCTCAAGACGCATGGATCAAACACACACGTTAGCTTAACCTATGGTCACGACACAGGGTAATCTATCATGAGTAATCTGTCATGACGCGGAAAGAATCCTTAGCAACCATGATGGGTATCGGGCATCTTCCTTATGCACAAGGGACAGTGGCCTCCTTTTCACTCCTTATTGAAAGCTATCTTGTATTTACGCTACTGTCTTGGCTATCTATTCCCTCTCAAGGCCTT
>DDIC01000067.1 GCA_002338335.1 Bacteroidetes bacterium UBA1860 | reverse complement strand
CCGCATTCGACCACTCTGCCATCCCTCCTAAACCATACTGGATCGCTGTCGTTTAGCGAATCACAAAGATACGAGATTTTTTTAGACAAACCTTTTAGACATTGCCAAGCGCCGAGGCACCTGAGACAATCTCTGAAATCTCTGTTGTAATGGCACTTTGACGTGCTTGGTTGTACTTCAATTTCAATGTGCGTTGAAGCTCTTTTGCATTTTCAGTCGCATTGTCCATGGCTGCCATCCGAGCTCCCTGTTCACTCGCATTAGATTCAAGAATGGCACGCCAAAGCTGAATATTCAAGTATTTAGGCAATAGACGATCAAACAACACTTCTGCACTCGGCTCAATGATAAACTCACGTGTAGCTTGTTCCTCTTCGTCTTCCCCTTCAAAAGCGTCTGGTTGAATTGGCAACACTGTGTCCACTACTCGGTTCTGAGAGATCACCGATTTAAATTCATTGTAGGCCACATGGACAGCATCGACCTCACCGGAAATAAACCGAGCCGCTTGATCCTTCATAATGGAGACTGATTCTGCAAAATCGAGTCGATCAAAGAACCCAGGCACCTCTTGCACCACATTGTATCCCCGTTTCGGGAAATATTGACACGCTTTGCGACCGATACAGACGAGCTCTAGATTGCCCGAGGCATGCAGATCACTAAATTCCTCTTGAATTCGTTTTTCAACGACCTTGAAGAGATTGGTATTGAATCCTCCACAAAGACCACGATCGGATCCCACCACCAAGATGACTGCTTTTTTAACCCCATCGGGCTGACGAAACAATGGCACAGTAAGCTCATCGTCAAACTCATCACGCATAGCTTCGGCCACTCGCGCAAGGACTTGCTTCAACATGCGAGAGTATGGACGATTTTCCAACATCCGATTCTGCGCTTTGCGGAGCTTCGCTGCTGCAACCATCTTCATTGCTTTGGTAATCTGCTGCGTATTATCGATCGAAGAAATTCGCGTCCGTATGTCTCTTAAATTGGGCATATCGTTTAGGCGAACGCTTACGAGTCGAGGGTCATTTGGTGAATCAACGTCTTGGCTGTCTCTATGAGCTTGTCACCTAATTTATCATCCAAGACTCCAGAGGTTGCCAGCGCCGAGAGCTCATCATCAAATTTTGAAGAGATTGTCTGGAGGAATTCTGCTTCAAATTCACGGATTTGGTTAACCGCCAACTCGTCCAGTAATCCTTCGTTATTAATCTTGAGAAGCGCAATTTGATGCTCCACAGGCAATGGTTGGAATTCGCCCTGTTTCATGAGTTCTACCGTCCGTTGACCGCGCTTGAGCTGACGTTGCGTAGTTGGATCTAGGTCGGAACCAAACTTTGCAAACGCTTCAAGCTCACGGTACTGAGCCAAATCAAGCTTCAATGTCCCAGATAGCTTCTTCATCGATTTCACCTGAGCCGAACCCCCTACACGACTGACCGAAATCCCCACATCAATCGCAGGTCGCACTCCGGAGTTGAACAAATCCGTATCAAGGAAGATCTGTCCATCTGTAATCGAAATCACATTGGTTGGGATATATGCAGACACATCACCTGCTTGAGTTTCAATAATCGGTAGTGCGGTCAGCGAGCCTCCCCCTTTCACCATTGGCTTGAGCTCCTCAGGAATGTTATTCATCTCCCTGGCCACACTATCATTGGCGTTGATTTTTGCCGCGCGCTCGAGTAAACGGCTATGGAGATAGAAGACATCTCCAGGATACGCTTCACGTCCAGGTGGGCGTTTTAGCAACAACGAAAGCTCACGATAGGCAACCGCTTGCTTACTCAAATCGTCATAAATCACGAGCGCGTGACGTCCTGTATCGCGGAAATACTCCCCAATGGCTGCTCCAGCAAACGGTGCCACAAATCGCATGGGTGCGGTCGCACTCGCTGGGGCACTAACTACTGTGGTATACTCCATTGCACCATTTGCCTCTAATGCGTTCACAATACCTGCTACAGTGGAGCCTTTCTGCCCAACGGCGACATAAATACAGTACACCGGAGTATCGGTCCCCTGTGTCTGCTTTTGATTAATAATGGTATCAAGTGCTACGGCTGTTTTCCCGGTTTGACGATCACCAATAATAAGTTCACGTTGACCACGACCAATGGGAATCAGCGAGTCAATCGCCTTGAGTCCCGTTTGAAGGGGCTCATTCACGGGTTGACGATAAATCACTCCAGGTGCTTTACGCTCAAGGGGCAGTGTAACCTGCTTACCAGCGATAGCACCCTTTCCATCAATCGGATTACCAAGTGGGTCGATTACACGTCCCAATACACCATCGCCCACTGGAATGGAGGCAATATTCATCGTTCGCTTTACAGTATGTCCCTCTTCTACAGAGCGAGACGAACCAAACAACACAATTCCGACATTATCCTCTTCCAAGTTCAGTACCATTCCGCGGAGTGGCTGCCCATTCTCATCCTTAGACTCTGGGAGCTCAACAAGCTCTCCTGCCTGGACATTTGCCAAACCATACACTCGGGCAATTCCATCTCCAACTTCTAATACCGTACCCACTTCGTAGGTTTCGGATGTTTTTTCAAATCCAGAGAGTTGTTTTCTCAGGATTTCGGACACTTCATCGGGTCGTACGTGACTCATAATTCAATGCTTGTTTTTGTCATGTGGCTACTCTTCATGACTTGTTAAACCGTGTGTGATAATTGTGATCTTAGCGTCTCAAGCTGAGCTTTCAACGTTCCATCGATAACCTGATCACCCATTTGAATGCGAACTCCGCCAATCAACAACTCGTCCACTTTTAGCGTAGGATCAACGTTTTTGGAGGTCACTTTTTCAAGAGATGAAATCATCGAGCGAAGTACTTCATCACTCAGAGGTGTGGATGAATCGATGAACACATCCAAGATGCCTTGGTCGTCACGAATCTGTTTTTTGACGGCAAGACATACATCTTGAAGCAAACCCGTTCGATTCTTTTGGACCAATAGCTCTATCAATCCCATCATGTCGGCTGAAACATGAGATTCAAAAATCTCCTTTAGCACACTCATTTTGACCTTATTCTCGTGAATGGGACTTCCGATAAAAAGACCCAGTTCACGTGATTCTTTCAATGTAGAAAGCACAGACTCTACATCTTCAAGCAACACAGCGTGCTTGGAAGAGTCCACAGACCCTAACCATGCCTTCGCGTACCGTAAAGATGCCGCCGATACTTTCATTAGTTCTTCGAAAGGTCGTTAATGGTTTCGTCAATCAGCTTGCGGTTGGTCTCAGAATCGACATTTTTTTGAAGCAATCGAGTCGTCGCTTCAATTGTCAAATCTGTGACCTCTTTGCGTAGCTCTTGCAGTGCTTTTTGTTTCTCTTGGTCGATGCTCTTCTTCGCATCCTCAATCAGCTTTTCGGCCTCTTCCTTCGCTTTTTCCATTCGTTCAGCACGAAACTCTTCGACCTCCTTCGTTGCCTCTTTACGGATGGATTGAGCTGTTCGTTCTGCTTCACGGACCACTTCCTCGTTATCCTTGCTAATCTTTTCAGCTTCTCTTAATGCTTTTTCAGCGGCATCTAGAGAGGATTGAATCGATTGCTCACGCTCCTCGATACCCTTAATAATGGGTGGAAGCGCAAATTTATACATGATACCTAGGAAAACGATCAATGAGATCAGAATCCAAATGGCAAAACCTGTATTGAACGAGAGCAGTGAACTACCTGCAAGAAATAATGACATCATCATGAGGCCAACCGTGTGATTGAGTGGACGATGTAGATTCTATCGCTACATCGCGGTGTCTAAACGTGTGTGATTAACCGCCTACGCCAAGAGCAAGTAGGATACAGATAATCGCTCCAATAAGAGCCACACCTTCAATAAACGCTGCAGTCAAGATCATGGCACCACGAATATCGCCTGAGGCTTCTGGTTGACGAGCGATACTTTCGACAGCTCCTTTACCAATCATTCCAATACCGATCCCTGCACCGATTGCAATGATTCCTGCGCCAATACCTGCTGCTAAGAGTCCTAATTCCATAATGAGTTGTGTTTAGTGTTTGGTTTGAGTTAAAAATTATGCGTTGATTGGGTCCATCACCTTAACATCATTGTGCTCAACGTCGTGTTCTTCGTGATGATGCTCTTCAAGAGCGCCCCCAATAAAGACGGCTGAAAGGAGAGTGAAAATGTACGCCTGAAGTAAGGCGACAAAGACCTTCAATCCGTATAAAACTGCGGTAAGGCTCACCCAAATGACACTACTCCCAACCCCTACAGTTGCTCCAAAGAGTTCGGTAAAGATAAAGATCAATCCAAGAATGGAGATAATCATAATCTTTCCAGACAACATATTTGCAAAAAGTCGGAAACAAAGGGCGAGGGGTTTTGTGAACAAACCTAGAATCTCAACGGGCGTGAGGATAAACTTGACAAGCAACGGGACTCCAGGGAAGTTGAAAATGTGTCCCCAGTATGTTTTAGTCCCAGAGGCTTGAGTCACTATAAACGTTACAAATGCTAGCGTGGCAGTGACTGTCAAATCGGCTGTGGCTGTCGCAGCCCATGGGAGCAGGCCAAAGAGGTTCATGAAAGCTATCGCCATGAACATGGAAAATAATAATGGGGTGTAACGCGGGGCTTTCTCTTTGGGAATGTATCCTTGAATGACGTCATCACGGATGAAGAGATAGAGAATCTCGTAGATGTTGTGCAAAGCCCCTTTGGGTGCTGACGTGCGTCCAATTCCACGCCTATATCGACTTGCTGCCCACAGACTAATCAGTAACGCAAGAATAAATCCGAGCCAGACATAGACGAGATGCGAAGTGATCGATAAATCAATGGTAATGGGTGTCTCATCTGCACGGTAGATCACACCCTCTTTCTCTATAAAATCCCCAGAAGCTAACGCTTTTTTCGTGCTTGAGTAGGTGTAGAATTGCCCATCGACCCAAAAAATTCGAGGTAAGTATACTTTTCCAAATGGACTCTCAATGTAATCATGATCTGCTATTTTGCCCATCACATCAATAGGGCTGCTCGATTCCTCCGTTTCTGCAGCATCTGCATCAGAAGCGTTGGCCACACCCGTGGCGGATGCCGAGAGTCCTACACCAAAAGATCCAAACAGAACCAGTAACGTTACAAATGCAACCTTGAGAGGACTCAAAGATTGGCTAACAAAAACATGCCGAAACACTAGGGGGTTTGCCAAAGCTACTTTATGTTTAGCCAATCCAAATCGATGGCTGTATGATTCTTTGTTTACAGTCTTTCAAAATAAGGAGAGTCCAAGGTAAATGGAAGCCCAAATCATGAAATAATCTCAATTATTTGACCTTTTTTCTTCTCTGGACAAACGCAGCCCAATCCTCAAGAAAAAAATGATTCCAAGCAGTGCACCCGTGATGACACCCCAGGGGTCACCACCCCATCGATTTTGCACCCAATAACCAACAAGAATCGGCACAGCAAATGCGGTAGCAATTTCTACCCCAAGACCAACCGCTCGCTCAATGGACTTTGACTTCATGAGAGGTTGGATTCACCTCAGATGCTTCGACCCTCGATCCTGAAGAGTCTAAAGAACCTTGAGAGCCTGGCTTCACCGCTTCACCCATCGTGAGTTGCCCATTAAACTGCGCCCCCTCTTCAATCACAATCGTCTTTGTAGATAGATCGCCGTTCAATTCAGCCCCTTTACGAATCGTAATTTTTTCTGTGGCTTGAATATCACCCTTGTACTGCCCAGAGATATCAGCCTCCTTTGCGCTCATATTCCCGTCCACTTTGGCGGAACTAGCCACGATCACTTTACCCTGACTTGACACATCGCCAGTGAGTGTCCCTGCAATACGCACATCAGAAGATGCCTCAAGTGAGCCTTTGAGATGAGCCTCTTCACTTATCATCGTGATAGAGGGTGCTTGTCCGTTACGATCTTTCATAATGAGTCAGATTTATTTTTTTAAGGTAGCATTTTTTCTGGGTCGATTGGCTGACCGTTTTTCCAGATCTCTAGGTGTAAGTGGGACCCTGTACTGAGCGTCCCACGATCACCAATTCGTCCTAAGGTTTCCCCGCGGTACACTTTCACACCTACATCTCGAAGTAATTGAGAAGCATGCTTATAGATAGACATATACCCATCAACATGTTGTACCATCATGGTGTATCCAAATTCTGGCGTCCATGCTCGATGCGCTACCACACCCTCAGCGACTGAGGAAAAAGGAGTCCCTTCTGGAGCGGCAAAATCGAGACCATAGTGACCTTCCTGAGGATTAAATCCTTGAGTTTTCAAGCCCTGAATAGGAGTTAGAAGCGTCGTTAGAGGTGTTGATCCTTGCAACGAAGCCAAGGATGGATCCGACGGAGAGAACGGCTCAAAAGTAGTTTGGGGAATCCAGTCCGCAAATAATTGCCCAGTGAGTGTGGGCGATTCAGAGGATGGCTCCGCAGAGGCACTCACACTGAGTACCGTATCTGTATTTTCAACCAAGATGGTTTTAATCATTTGCATTTGGGCATCCCTGGTTCGAATAGAGTCCTGGAGCGTGTTAAGCTGAGTCACAAGTTGCTGAACCTCTTCACGCACGGGCTCGGCTTGGCGATCCTGATACAATGAGCCCAACGGTGTGAAATAGAATGCCGCTGTTGTGATACCACCCGCAACCAAGAAAATGCTTACGACTGTGATAACCAGGGTCCTAGAATAGATCCTAAATGATCCCGACAGATTGGGATTCTCGTGGTCCACCAAAACCACAGTCATCTCCGTGTTTTTCCTAGAAAAAAGATGTTTTATGAATGCCCACATAGGTCAAAGGTAGGATTCAGGGGCAAGATTCAGAAATATTTGCTCCAAGCTGTGCGTCAAGCGCTGTCTATCAAACGATTCTACAAACGATTTATTGACTGGTGGGAGGCTTCCGTGTTGCCGTTGTTGTTCAAATAAACGAACGGCTTTGGCAATCTCCTCGGGTCGTGTCGAATGAACAATCGATACGGGACCATATTGACGCAAAAGCTCGGCAGTTACCCCCTCGGGAATAGTGGCAAAAATAGGTTTGCCAGATCCCATGTATTCAAACAGTTTTCCTGGAGTGACTCGATCAATATGTCGCATAGCCGAGAGATGCAACCAGAGCACATCGGCTTGCATCACCCCTTGCAACGAGGCTTCATGTGAAAGGTACCCCTTCCATTCAAACCGATCTTGAACCTGCTGAACCACGCCTCGATATCGCTTCCCATCATCGCCTTGAATCACAAACTGAATCGGTGAGTCGGGTGTATCTTGAGTATATCGTACAAACCCTTTTAGCACATCGCTAGGGTCCTGCTGTCTGTAAAAAAGCCCATTATACAACCATATTGAATCTGGCGTGATTGACTGCGGCGTGTTGCTGGAATCACCACGCTGTTGATGAACCTGTTTCAGCGCTTCATTTTTGCCAATAAAATCTTCCGGGTCAAACCCATTATGGATCACACTCATGCGTTGTGCCAGAGTGGGATGACGCTTCGCAAGACTTGATCGTGTGTGGTCATTAATCACGGCAATGGCGTCCGCCTTGGACAACACTTGCTGTTCGAGCTTTGCCATTTGAGTTCTACGAGAGGCTGTTGCATACTGATGAAATTGATTCTCAAGCCAGTCATCACGCAAATCCAACACAAGCTTGGCACCTGTCTCCTCTGCAAGTGAAGTGGCTAGACTAAAGGAACTAAATGGGGGCCCTGTGACAAAAATTAACGGGATTTGATGCGTTGAAATGAGCTCCAGGGCTATGGCATGGGCGTCACGTGCCCATCCTACTTTATTGTCTGGAAAGTAGAGCCATGAATTGAGACGGGCCGCCAAACTAGCCGGCAAAGCGTAGTAGATAGACTGAATCCATCTGCCGAGTATAGAATGTTGAGGCGTTCCCCCTCCCACCCGATGAACATGTATCCTATCGCTGTCAAGATCCTGCATGAGTCCCTCATCACGATAAGGATACGATCCATCTTTGGGGCATACCCAATGGAGGGTCCAGCCAAGCTTAGCTAAGTATTTAGCAAACTTTACAGGTCGCTGAACACCACTTCCACCCATCGGAGGGGCATAGTAGGATAGCCATAGGACCTGTTTTGAACGCTTCATGAAGCGTTAGGAAACTGAATAATTCGGAGCCTCTTTGGTAATTTGAACCGAGTGTGGGTGGCTCTCTTTGTAGGACGCAGCTGAGATCTGTACAAATTCAGCTTCTTGAAGTTGCTTGATGGATGGCGCTCCCACATACCCCATCGCTGCACGAATGCCACCCTGCATTTGGTGGACAACCTCTCGAAGTGTTCCTTTGTAGGGGACACGTCCTTCAACACCTTCAGGAACAAGTTTCTTGATATCCTCTTCTACATCCTGGAAGTAACGATCTTTTGACCCTCTAGACATGGCGCTAATGGATCCCATTCCACGGTAGGTTTTGTACTTACGACTTTCAAAAATGACCGTCTCCCCTGGGCTTTCATCCACCCCGGCAAACATAGACCCTACCATTACAGCATTCGCTCCGCCAGCAAGTGCCTTAGGCACATCCCCTGTTTGCTTGATACCCCCATCGGCAATCAAGCCAACACCTTTTTTCTTTGTAAACTCAGCCACCTCCATGATCGCTGAGAGTTGAGGAACACCGACACCCGTAACAACGCGTGTGGTGCAAATACTTCCGGGACCCACGCCCACTTTTACAATCGAGGCACCCGCCTTAACAAGATCTTCTGCGGCTTGTCGAGTCGCAATGTTGCCACCCACAAGTGGAATGTCTTTATGTTTTTTTCGAATCATCCGAACGGTGTCAATCACCCCCTCAGAATGTCCATGTGCTGTATCTACGGTGATCATATCAACTCCTGTGTCTAGTAAAGCATCTACCCTGTCAAGGGTGTCCGCAGACACACCTACCGCTGCTGCTACACGCAAACGCCCCAATTCATCCTTGCTTGCATTCGGGAAGTTCACCTTTTTCTCAATATCCTTGAATGTAATGAGTCCCACAAGCTTACCCTGCTTGTTTGTAATCGGGAGCTTCTCAACTTTGTGTGATTGTAGAATCTCCTCTGCTTTCTCAAGCGTCGTGCCTTCTTCTGCCGTGATAAGGCGCTCATGTGTCATGATTTCGCCTAGCGTGCGATCATCAGAGGTCTCAAAGCGAAGATCTCGATTGGTCACAATGCCAATGAGAAATCCTTTTTTATCCACAATAGGGATCCCACCAATTCGATGCTTGCTCATAAGCTCACGCGCATCTTTGATTGTCGCCTCTTTGTGGAGTGTGAGTGGATCCACAATCATCCCACTCTCACTACGTTTGACCAAGCGAACCTGCTCAGCTTGCTCTTCAATCGTCATGTTTTTGTGTAGCACTGAAATCCCTCCTTCACGAGCAAGGGCAATGGCAAGTTTGTACTCAGACACGGTATCCATCGCAGCACTCATAATGGGCGTGTTGAGTGTGAGACCAGGTGCTAATTCACAAGAAATATCAACTTCACGGGGGAGTACGCTCGAGGCTGCAGGCACAAGCAGTACATCATCGTAGGTTAATCCTTGTCGTGTGATTCTCTCAAAAGGAGCTTTTGAGGCCATGATGATGCGTCGTATTTAATTACAGTTTTGCAAAGATACGAAACGCATCCCGATTTTTTAGAGCCCTTTCACATGTAATGCCTGGATAGCCTCAGCTTCCAATGATGGATCTTGAAGAACTTGCTCTATCCAAAATGTGACTCGTTCACGACGAAGCGCTACAAAAGGGCAGGCACTCTTGAATTGTCCCTTGAGCTCTTCAACAAATCCCATTATATCTTCTTGAATTTTTGCAATGAGCCCATTCGGAAGCCCATGCCATCCCAAGACATCTAGAACATCCATCATATCTTGATGGGTTTGATGGGCAGAGTGAAGAAGGCGTTCTGCCTCTAATGCTTCCCACGGAGCAAGCGTCTGTTGGGAAGTCTGGGGGGAAATCTGAATGGAGGAATGCGCCTCAGGAGAAAAGGAAGTAGAAGAAAGAAGAGTATTCATGATTGTAGATTTTGGTATGTGTTGAATTCTTTACACACAATCTACAACCCATGAGTGACAACATAGTGTCACCCCAAACCGACTCGTTCAAATATTTTTTCTACATGCTTGGTATGATGCTCCATCGCAAACAACGAATGGATCCCCTCTTCGCCCAAAAGGTCTACGAGTGCAGGCTCAGCCAACAAATGATCTTTGAAAGGAGTCCCACTCTCCCACGCTTTCATCGCAAGGGGCTGAACCTTGTCATAGGCCTGTTCACGCGTCCACCCATGCTCAATACACGCCAACATTACACGTTGAGAGAACACCAAGCCATGGGAGCGGTCAATATTATCCTGCATGTGTTGAGGAAACACCTCAAGCCGCTCCATAAGCGTTGCAAAGCGGTTCAACATATAATCCAACAGGATCGTCGCATCAGGAAAGATGATACGCTCAGCAGAGGAATGGGAAATATCACGCTCATGCCACAATGGGATATTCTCAAACGCGGTCATCATATAACCACGTATGACACGAGCACATCCCGCCATATTTTCTGATCCAATTGGGTTGCGCTTGTGCGGCATGGCTGAGGATCCCTTTTGACCTTGTCCAAACCTCTCCTCCACCTCTCGAACCTCCGTACGTTGTAAGTGACGAATTTCGACGCCCATTTTTTCAATCGTACTGGCAATCAGTGCCAATGTAGTCATATAAAATGCATGTCGATCCCGCTGCAAGGTCTGCGTAGAGATAGGCGCGGGCGTGAGCCCGAGATACCCACAGGTTTTTTCTTCTACTTCTGGAGGAATATTGGCAAAGGTTCCCACAGCACCAGACAACTTTCCATACTCAACGTCTTGACGCGCATGGGCAAAACGTTCTTTCTGTCGCTTCAATTCCGCCACCCAAAGGGCACATTTCAAGCCAAAGGTCGTTGGCTCTGCATGCACGCCATGCGTTCTGCCCATCATCACAGTGTGCTTATGCTCTATTGCCTTCGCCGAGACCACGTCAACCAATCGATTTAATCCCACCACTAGGAGCGCATTGGCTTTCTTTAATCGGACACCAAAGGCTGTATCTACAACATCGGTCGAGGTTAATCCATAATGAACCCACTTGCGCTCATCTCCCAACGTTTCGGAGACAGCTCGAGTAAAGGCCACAACATCGTGCCGAGTCTCGACCTCAATTTCATGGATACGATCCACGTCAAACGTAGCATGCTGCTCAATCTTTTTGACATCCTCTTTGGGGATTACGCCAATATCCGACCACGCTTTGCAAGCGGCAATTTCCACATCCAGCCATGCTTGAAATTGCTGGTGTTCTGTCCAAATGGACGACATTTCTGGTCGGCTATATCGATCAATCATGGGCTACCGTGCAAGGTTTTGAGTGTGCTTTAATATACCGTGATTTCGCCAACCCTCAACCAATGGTGGAAGGCTAAATACATCGCAAAGGTATCCAAAGCGCAATACTGTTTCATTTGTTGAATGAGCTCGGCATGTGATTCCGTTGGATGTGTCAGCGATGCACGCGACACCTCCTTCAACCCCGATTTTTGGGCCATTCGGATCATCAAGTAGGTATGCATAGCGGTCTCACCGTCAGACACCGGGCTCTTTTCATAGCCACCCTCCAACAACCACTCACCTGGAAACCCCATTTGCTCCTCACTCAACCGGGTAATGGGTTCAGTCGCTTCTTTTGAGGTTAATAGCGACCCTATAAGTGGCTTCAATCCTAGTTTACCATGCATTCGAGCGTGATGATAGCCATCACGCACCAACGTTAGGCAGTCCACAAAATTCCGTCCACCTTTTTTGGCCATCCAAGCCTGGAGTGAGTCATTTGCTTGCTCAAAGCCCTTCGGCGGACCCTCCTTGCGCCACCTTTTGGCAATTTTGCGCAGGTGTTGGGGTTCAAACGGCGAAAAATGGATAATGGTACCCTTCTGCAAAGCTGGATTGGAGACCAAATGGTCCACTAAAACAGCCTCTGGATCGGTGACCCCCTCTTCATCGAGCCAGCCTGTGTGAGAAAGTGACATGGAATCAGTGGATGCATCGCCATCCCACGTGTGACATGAATACTGAAACAACACAGGGTCATAAATGCGATCCCCCTCACGTTGTGGTATGGGGAATCCCACCGCCTCGAAGTCGAGAAAATGGAAAGGTCGGGGTAGCTTTTGAAGCTGCTCCAACGTTTGATGCAACAGTGCTTCTTGAATCGCCTTTGGATGCTGAGTCTCTTGGCGAATCTGTTCTTCACGGCGCCAGGGTATTGTGAAGGCTGAGGGCAAATCCGCCGCAGGGTCACTCTCCAACTGATCCACAAAAAGCACCCCATCCTGCACAAGGGTCTCGTTACCATGACCAGGCAACTCAAAAATATGCATTCGACTCAATGAGTCACTGATTGAATCAGACGCCTCCTGATGATCTGCCCAACACCCTTTTTTTTGCCCCATATCTCGGTATCTGCATTGTGCACAATGTCGCCCAGGTAAAAACGGATATGGCTCCTCCTTGGGTAAGCCTGTGCGTAATGACATGATCTCTTCCTCAAGCTCCTGCAACCATTGTCCCCATGTATCGGAGCGATAGCCCAGCGTCGAAAGGTAGTGACCGAACCAACGGCCACTCGTTTGCGATTCATTGATTGCAGAATCCACAGAGACCCGTACAAAAGCTTCTTGAAATGCCATGGGGTCGGTCTCTTTCTCCATATTGCCTACCGCCTGAGCCTCACCAAGGGAAGAAATTACCTGATCAAATAAGCCATCTGATTTGGCAAAATACCCACTACTTGGAAAGATAAATTCTGCACGCACCGGAACCCCAGGGTAGGCACGCTGGAAACAAGTGACTCGATAGGCCAAGGAGACGACGTACTGCTTCATTTTTTGTTTTAACAGATGCGCTTGACGCAAGACCGGTTGATCCATGGGCCACAATCGGCCTTGAAACTGAGCTATCACCCATGGTTCATCTTGTAACCGGAACAGCAGGGGCAATCGTGTATATCCCAACGGTGACTGAATCGACTGCTGCATCCACCCACCCAAAGTCCCTTGATGGATCTGCTGAGGAGTTATGCTGTCCAATTGAGGAGTCACACCCTGAGATCGCAAAAACGTCTCACTCAAAAACGCCCTTTGAATCCGTTTTGGCTCAAATTCGGGCACATCAGATCCATGGGCGTCTTGATGTGCATAAGGTAACCTGAGTGGACATCTGAACGCTTCGGCAATCCATCCATCATGCAATGATCCATACTCTGGTTTGTCTGTCATGCGCGCCAGTTACCCGTCTGATTATTCCACGCCATATACACGAACTTCTTGCTCTAATTCCACTCCAAATGTCTGCCGCACCTTGTCTTGGATTCGGGATGCTAGCTCTAGAATATCCACCCCAGTAGCTTCGCCTTGATGGTAAAGCACGAGGGCTTGTTTGGGCCACACTCCTACACGTCCATTCCATTCACCTTTTAGTCCTACATGCTCGATCAGCCAGCCAGCTGGCACTTTGATTGCGTGAGAGCTTGCATCTTGAGTGCCATCATCCTCCGTTTCTACACCGGGGATACTCATCCCAACCTCCAATTCAAACCAAGGTACCTCAGGAAACTGGGCCATAAACCGGGAGGCCTGATCGCCGCGAAGCACTGGATTCTTGAAAAAAGAGCCTGCATTGGGTTGGCTAGATGGATTTGGCAACTTAGATGCACGGATGGCCGCTACGTGTTGGCCAACATCCTTGAGCGTTGGGTTGGAAATTCCCGCTTCATTCAAGGAGGCCACCAGGGATGGGTAGGTGGGTCGAATTTGGTAAGAGGCTCCATGCAGTCGCAGTGAAATCGACGTGATGATCCAATGTCGTCCTTCAGGGCGTTTAAATAGGCTATCTCGATATGAAAATCCACATTCATCGGGTGTAAAGTCATGAAATACCCCTTTTTGCGTGTCAAAAGCTCGCACACCGTGCAGCACATGGTCCAATTCCTGTCCATAGGCACCAATATTTTGCACAGGCGCTGCTCCGCATGTCCCTGGAATGCGAATCATCGCCTCAATACCGCCATATCCTTGCGAAATGGACCATTCCACAAGATCATCCCATTCAACACCCGCCCCCACTGTAACATGGATCTGATCATCATTCAAGATCTCATGCTCAAAACCCTCGAATTGCATGAGAAACACACGCTCAGACACACGGGGTAAAAACAACGTATTGGTGCCATGTCCAAGCACAATCCAAGGCTCATTAAATAACCCAAGACGATAGGCTTCCATTAGGTCATCTTCGGAGCGAATCGATACCTCCTCCTCCGTAATAGATGGACACCGAAATGAATGATAAGCTTGAAGGGATGCTTGGGTCTGCCGATTCATACGCTTACCCTATGGCTCGAACCCACACCTTCGCGATTCGCTTTTTGGATAAGGATTGCACAGTACAGACTAGCCCTTTATACGTGACTTTTTCGCCCACATTTGGAATCCGTTCTGTCAGATGATAGATAAGTCCCCCTAGTGATTCAAATTCATCATCTGCTGAGGTAATCTCAAGACCAAAAAGATCCTCCACTTCATCAAGGTCCATACGTGCATCACACACAAAACCACCCTGACGATGAGGGCGGTAGCTTTTTTCCTCCTCTTCATCCGACTCGTCGGCCATATCTCCTACAATTTCTTCCAAGAGATCATCCATCGTAATCAATCCTTCCGTCCCCCCATACTCATCCACAACAATGGCCATGTGGGTTTTTTCAGCTTGAAAATCGGTCAATAATTCATCCAATTTTTTGGTCGGTGGGATGAACAAGGCCTTCCGCGCAAGCGTTTTCCATTGGATGGTCGTCTCCTCTGGGTTGACATGAAGGAACGGAAGCACATCTTTGGAATATAATATCCCATGAATGGTATCTAAATCATTTTCATAAAGAGGGAGTCTCGAGTAGCCTTTTCGCCGAATCAAATCAAGCACCTCTTCCAATGATGCATCCACGGATATCGCTTCAATATCAACGCGTGATGTCATGATCTCTTTTGCCGAAATCGTGCCAAATTCAATCACATTCTCGATAATCTCCCTCTCGTCTTGCTTCAAACTCCCATCTTCATGGCCCGCTTGCGCCATCAAGCGAAGATCGTCTGAGGTTACCTTAGACGTGCTCTTGGGTACCACCTTCTCTAAGGCAATGGCGCTATCGGCCATCAATCGGGTAAATGGGTGAAATAGCCAATATTGGATATAGATGAACCCTGCGTAGGAGCGAGCAACTTTCCGTGGATTCTCCAGTGCAATCCATTTGGGTGCGATTTCACTCAAAATTAGAATAGAGAATGAAATCACCAAAAATTCGACGACAAAAATGACCAATTTGGGGAGTGCAAACACAGAGATCAATTGCACTGTCAGCGATGCAGCAACAATGGAGACCACCACATTAGAGACGGTGTTACCGATCAAGATGGTAGCCAATAAACGATTTGGACGATGGAGCAAACGGTGAATCCAACGATCCTGAGTATCCCCAGACGCATACTCCTGAAAATTGGGTAGGCTATAAAGCTTAAAAAAGGCCACCTCAGCAGCTGAATATATGGCCCCAACATACAACCCTAGCAACACAGCAAGGATTTGCACGATCACAGCGGTTGTAGTAGTATCTACACCCGTCATCGACAGAAGAGAAAGAAGAGTGCCCGAAAAGAGCTCGGTACTCGGAGGTTCGTCTAACGCTTCCAAATACGGTTAAATTGGTTCATGGTTCCCGCCGACTACGCATTAAAAGGGTAAGTCGTCATCGACATCAGAAAAGCTCGAGTCGATTTCTGCGGCTTTCGGTGCAACTGGTTTGCTTGCACTAGCTGGAGCTGACGTTGTACTACTCATGGAAGGCCCTGAAGATCCCATTCCCCCTTCGCGAGTATCCAGCATTTGCATAGAAAGTGCTTTAACTTCCGTAGTGTAGCGTTTTTGCCCCTCTTTATCTTCCCACTCACGGGTTTGGATAGGCCCCTCAAAGTAAATGAGTGAACCTTTCTTGACATATTGCTGACAAATTTCAGCCAAACGTCCCCAGGCAACAACGCGGTGCCACTCTGTTCTCTCTTGCATTTCACCACTACTATCCTTGTAACGCTCATTTGTAGCGACATTCATCGTTGCTACAGCGGTATTGGATTGTGTGAATCGTACTTCAGGATCGGCACCTAAGCGCCCGATAATCATTGCTTTGTTTAATGAACTCATAGTCTCTTTTTGTTTAATTGAACTTACAAAACAACAGAGCGTTTCGAAAGCAAAACCTTACACGCCTCTCTTCATTTTTTTTGCCCGGCGTTTACATTAGCGCAGTGACTGCATTAACGCAGACTTTTCATTAGCGCAGTGACTGCTCCATCGCCAAAGCGGCATCACTGCCTTCATCACGATATTTTACAAGCAGCGGTGTCGACATCGACAACCCTTGATCGGCTCCCCACCCTTCCAACACAGGGCGTGATCCTGGCACAACCACAGCATTTTCAGGAATATCCGCTCCTGGAGCCATTCGTTTTCCTAGCACCAAGTCAAAGACCGGAACAGCTTTGGACAAGATTAATCCAGGCGCAAGCACTGCCCCTCGACGCACACGAATCCCTTCCACAACCAGGACGTTTGCACCCAAAAAGCAATCATCTTCAATAATGACAGGCGCCATCCCAATTGGCTCTAGCACCCCTCCCAATTGCACACCCGCAGATAAATGCACCCTTTTCCCAACTTGAGCACAAGAGCCAACCAACACATGAGAATCCACCATAGAGCCTTCATCAACATACGCTCCTACATTGATATAAGACGGTGGCATCATAATCACACCCTTCGCCACATAGGCGCCCCGCCGAATGGAACTACCACCTGGCACCAAACGGACGCCATCAGACACCCCCATCATTCGTGGAGGCAAATTATCTTTGTCGACAAATCCCTCATAGATCCCTGAGTACTCAGCGTTTTTTCCTGCTTTAAATGCAGCCAAAATGCCTTTTTTTACCTCTTCGTGCACGACCCATCCCTCTCCTTGAGGACTTGCCGCCCGTTTTTCTCCACGCTCCAATTCATCAAATAGGCTCATCCAATCTGTGGTATCGCTCATATTTTACACACTCTTGTTTATAAATTATCGGGGTAGGCTGTTCGCTAAACCTGTCGCTAATTGCTCAAGCGCTTCAACATCTAGAGTTTCCAAAGCTTTTTCTTTGATGGATAATGGTGGGCGAGTGGTTGCAGAGCTCAAGCGACCTTGGGTAGCCAATAGAACCTTTGTAGGCACTGGATTGCTGGTCACAAATAAAGACTCTGTCAGTGTCCCCCAATGTTGTATCATCGTTTGAGCCTCATTGCTTGACAACTCTTCAACAGTCGCGTTACACACCCATTGGGTAAACTGATGTGTCAATTCTGGCCATACATTCGCAGCCACAGAAACGACCCCCACCGCACCTTCAGGTGCAAATGTTGGCAATAATGGATCGTCGCCACTGTACAGAACCCAGTGATCTCCAGCTGCCTCACGATAAGCTTGGAAGGACTCCAAAGATCCACCTGCTTCTTTAATTGCCCAGGCTTGTCGGTGTGTCCCCAACTCCTTCACGACATCGATATGGAGTGTGGTGGCTGCTCGTCCAGGGATGTTATAGAGCATACATGGGGCTTCAGCTTCATTCATTAAGGCTTCAAACCATGCAAGTTGACCTGCAGCTCCCGGTTTAGCATACAATGGAGTTACCAACATAAATCCATCTACACCAAGTGCATTTCCCTTCCGTATCCAAGCTCGTTGCGTCTCCAGTTGAAACCCACCCACACCTACAACTACAGGAACCTCACGATCCATCCACATAATCGCCTTGAGAATTTCAAATTTTTCGTCCTCATCACAGGCAAGGGCTTCTCCGGTAGAACCAAGTACCACCAAACCATTTCCAGCGGCAGATTGTTCAACGACCAACCGTTCAAGGCTAGCGACATCCACCGACCCATCCTCAAAAAAGGGGGTCACAATTGCAGTCCATGTTGAAATCTCTCGAAGTTCCATTATGACCCCTCCACAACATCCTTCATTGAATAAAGTCCAGGCTCCCTTCCAGACTGTAGTAACCACTCAGCTGCCTGAATCGCCCCTTGAGCAAAAAGCGCTCGATCGAGTGCTTCATGACGAATCGTAACTCGCTCCAGTGGTGTTTCGATGCTCAGTTCATGGAGTCCCAGCGCATCCCCTTCCCGTTGACTCGTGACGCTGATATCTCTCGTGTCCATCCACTCTATCCAACGTTTTGCCGTCCCACTTGGGGCGTCCCGTTTCTCTTTGTGGTGCACTTCCTTGAGCGACATTGTAGCATCAGCGAGCCAGTCTGGGTGAGCTCCGATCCACTGTAATGCTTCCTGGATCATATGCATGGCAGGACTAAAGTTTTGAGCCACAACCCAAGCGCGCCCTCTTTTAACACATTCATCTTCAAGGTCATCCGGCAGCTCCACACCCGTTGCACCAGACACCACCCTAAGGTCCGTAGACAAAAGCATAGGGATCATCTCCAAAAAAGCTTCTCCTGGCACAAAAACAACCACCACATCAAAGGCGCTTAATGCGTCCAAAGTTGGAGGTCTTGAGGTATTAAACAAGGCATGCTCATCTAAACCTAAGGCTTTTTGAACCTCAGACCCTGTCTTTCCATATCCGATGAGTGCAGCTTTCATTTGAACTAAGAAGATAAAGCGCTAACTTTAAAGTCTGTCAGTAAAATGATGTAACAATAAATTATTCTTCACAGATGCCAAGCGGAAAGAAAAGAAAAAGAGCAAAGATTGCGAAGCACAAGCGTAAAAAGCGTCTTCGCAAGAATCGCCACAAGAAAAAGGACTAAGCCATCTGTGACTTCTCTCAGGCTGCTTGCTTAGAATGAAGTCACATATACTTACTCGCTTAGGCGGCTACTTTTTTCTGCGCCGCTCCCATTACTTTACGGGTCAGAAAGACTAATTGGACTAGACGCCTCTCAATCGTTCGTTGTAGGTGATTTATCGATGTAACTCCCTCCATATCGAACTCCACATAGGTGAGAAGACGTGTATCTGTGACCGTGGCCTCCTCAGTCTCGCCCTCGATTTCTAAATGCCAACGTGACAGGGCGGTTAAACTCAAAAACAACGGCTTCAAGGATTCATTCATAGAGGCAATCCAAGCTCTTGCAGGTTCAACTTGCGTGTATGGGGACTGAAAAACCCACGAAACTTCGATATCTAATTGAGGCTTTACAGCATTGGATGCAAGATGTGGTTGTTTTAGCAATGGATGACTTTCCATTCCATCCATCTGCTTCGCCATACATCGCTCTCGAAAGCTATCCCAATCAAAATGTATTTGACACTCTTTTAAGTTGGGATGATCCAATGGTATTTTGACATCTAAACCGGAGGCATGAATCGATGGGTTATGCCATGTCGTCGATTCAATGCCCTCAAACAAGCTTTTTTGAGCCGTATCACGATGTCTTTTGGACGAAGATCGCTTTTTGGGCTCCTCTTTCGTTTGATCGGCTTGGCCTGTACCAAACCCATGTTCAAAACGTTCTTTTAATGTATCATCAATAATTTGCACCATCTTTTCAAAGATGGGATTCGAGTACTCCTGTTGCACGTTCTATTATTTCAATGTTTATACTGAAGCGGTTAATCTAATAAAAAACTTCTCCACAACCCTTTTGGAGGGGCTAAGATAACTCACCATCCTAATCGAATTGGGCATTATATAAAGTAGGGTCAAAGGCATTGTACACAGCTTCAACTTTCTCGCCTCTCCACTTCATCCAAGAATAACCCCTTATTGAGATTTCTTCCCCAGTTTTCTTGCTGGTTGCTTTCCATGTATACCAATAATGTGTGAAGATATTTCCAGCAATCTCCCCTTCTTTGTAATGCATTGTAAAGGCATCTCTATTTTCATGGCGTATATTTTCAAAGTAATCATGGCCACTAGAAAATCCTTCAGCCACCTCATTAAACGTCAAATCTGCATCATTTATCATAAAATTCGCATCTTCTGTGAACAAGTCAGTCATACTATCTAGATCATTGTTAACGTATGCATCCGTAAACTGCAGCATTGCTTTAGATCTGAAATCATTACCCTTAATAATTCCTACCTGATTCTCTTCTATCATTGGTGTTGATTCCTCCACGTTGACGCATCCGATCAGTAAGAGGGGAAATATTGTTATAAGCAATAATAAATTTTTGGCTTTCATCTTGATTTTGATTTTGTGCTTGTAGGAGGACTAGGTTACTAAAGATTAGTTATTTATGAAAGAAACCTGATGAATGGCAATCACCCTTATTCAGACAAATTATGCCCTTCTCAAATTCCAATACAGTTCTTAATGTCATCGTTCCAGAATTAAAACGCAATCTGGTGGGTGTTAAGTATGTGCAAAGTCGTACATCTGGAAAAAAACAGTGGGAAGCCGATTTTGAGCGTCAGAGCATACCGGATCAGAGCCTGCAGGATCAGGATCAAAAAGGCGAAGGCACCCTGCAAAGACTTGTGTTTATCGCTGATCCTCAGCGTTGTGGCATGGCATTACAGAAAAACCCAGGCTCCACCAAGCGGAAAAATGTGACCACATTCTTTGAAACCCTCCAAGGCGATGTGGTAACCAATCTCACAAAGCCATTTCAAGAACGAGTCATCACGCTCCATTTTGAGTCTGGAAGACGGCTGCTGTTTGAACTCTTTGGGGCCAAAGCCAATGTGTGGCTGCTCGATTCATCCGGTGATGTTGTAGAGGGGTTTCGTAAAGGGATGCCCACAAAATTCCTTGAGGGAGTACCCACAAAAGCGAAAACTAACGTACTTGAAGGCCAATCTTTTGACTCTATTGAGGACTGTGAATCTTGGATCAAATCATCACAAGCTGGATTTCCACGTGAACATCTCTCCGATCTCATTATCCATCACTCCCTGGATCAAAAAACACCACAAAAGCTGGCACAATGGTGCAATCAAGTCGAGTCCCAGACCGTGGCAAAGCCTGTCTTTCGTTTGCTTGAGGATGGATCCAAAACACTCCTAAACGAACAGATTCTCCCCCTACCGACACAGCAAACCTTTGGATCCATTATGGATCTCTTGCAGGCAGGACCACCACCCAAAAAAGGACCCAGCAAGGTCGAAGAACAAAAGTCGAAACGAATCAAGGCACTGCAAACACAGATTAAGCGAAAACAAGGATCTCTCAAGAATCTTGAATCCACACAACAGACCCTGCAACGGGCGGATCAACAGGAGCAATTTGGCCACCTTCTGCTTGCGAATGCCTATCGCGAAGCCGAAAGAACCCCTCAAGGGTTGTCTTGCATCAACACCTTTGATCAAGGGCAAGAGGTACTGATTCCTCTCAAGTCTACTGAATCCATCTTAGAAAATGGACAGACGTATTATCAAAAAGCCAAGAAATCTAGAGCTCAAGCAGCCATGCACAGCGAGCGCCAAGACGCTTTGCAACGTGAACTGGACGCGCTAGAGAATGCTCTGAGCCAACTCCTGGCGACCCATGATGAGAAATCGTGGAAAAAGTGGCTACAAACGTATGGTCATGAGTTGTCCAAGGAGTCTCAATCTCGGCCCTATCGCCCTATAACACTTCAGGGTGTGGAGATATGGATTGGAAAAGGAGCCCGAGAGAATGATGAGTGTTTGAGATTATCGCACAAAGAAGATTGGTGGTTTCATGCCAGGGGCGTTGCTGGATCCCACGTATACATTCGACATCATAGTCTTGGGGGACAACCCAAGCCCTCAACTGCACTCATGGATGCCGCTGCATCCCTTGCAGCCTGGCATTCCAAAGCCAAGGGCTCTCCTGTTGTGCCGGTATCGGTGACCCAACGAAAATACCTGCAGAAAAAAAAACAAGCTGCCCCTGGTGAAGTCATCGTGCGACAAGAGGATGTCTTGGACGCAGAACCCAAGTCTTCCACGCAGATTTTAGCTACTTTTGAGTCATGAGTACATGGAATTCACAGGCTTTAGCCGAAGGTGGCATTCAGCGGATCTACCTGTGTGGGATGCCCGCAGTGGGTAAAACTACCTTTGGGAAGAAACTTGCCAAAGCGCTTGGATGGACCTTTGTGGATCTTGATCAATGGATTGAAAAACGGAAAAATACCACCGTTGCCGAACTCTTTGCGTCAGGAGAACCGACCTTTCGTGCTGCGGAGCGCGAAGCCTGCTTGGCGTCATTCACGCTGGATCGCCATGTGATTTCGTTGGGTGGTGGAGCGCTTCAAGATGAATCGCTGACCCAAAAACTCAAAGAGCATGGACTCTTGGTGAATCTTCAAATTCCGAGGGAAGAACTCATTACCCGGTTACTTCGCAACCAACGGCGACCCATGTTCAAAGGGTTATCGCGTGCCGAAATAGCCCAAAAAGTGAGTGAGCTATGGAAGGTGCGTAAGTCAGCTTACTGTCAGGCTCACGCCTCTTGGAACCCGTTAATGGGAGTTCCAGCTGTTGAAGAATCAGAGCGTTTTCTTCACGGCTCGCTCCGGAAGTCGACATGGCTCCAACAATGGCTTCCCGAACCTTCTGAGGGTCGATTTGGATGTATTATAGACGAGCAAGTGGCTCGATTGCACAGCGATCTCTTGGCAGATCTCACCCAACATCCACAGTTTTTGGGGGCCTTTACAGTCCCCTCGGGTGAGGCTTCTAAATCGGTGGAACAATGGCAAAGGCTCTCAAGTGAGCTATTGGAGTGTGGATTAAAGAGAAGTGATTCACTGATGATTCTTGGTGGGGGTGTGACGGGTGACTTGGGTGGTTTTGTCGCTTCTACACTCATGCGAGGGGTTCTCACTCTACAAGTGCCCACCACACTACTAGCCATGGTGGACAGTGCAATCGGTGGAAAAACCGGACTCAACCATGCCAAAGGAAAAAACCTTCTAGGAACCTTCTCCAAGGCTGATGCAGTCCTATTTGATATGGACTTTCTGTCCACATTACCTCGTGAAGAGTGGGTAAACGGTACTGGCGAGATCCTTAAATATGGGTTTATCGCTGATCCAACGCTCTTGGAAGAGCTCTCTTCAAGCGCAGTCATGGAGTTAGACGCCAACACACAGCGCCTAATGATCCAACGCTGTGCAGATATCAAAGCTATGATTGTGGCAAGGGATTATCGGGAATCAGGCCAGCGAATGTTTCTCAACTTCGGCCATACCTTTGCCCACGCATTAGAACAAGTTGCTGGCTATGGGACTCTTGCTCATGGACTCGCAGTCATGCTGGGGATGAAAGCGGCGATTTGGCTCTCCAACAAGCGAGGAGCCTCAATTCAAGATGACGTAATCACACGCCATCTCCCTGATTCTGTACAGGAGGTGCTAGCCCCCATGCGAGACTCCATGGACGAGACACTGGAAGCCTTGATTGCAGCCATGGATGCAGATAAAAAAGCCACCTTCTCTGGTTTGCGATTGATTCTATTGGACGCAGTAGCTCAACCTGTTGTGGTTGACAATCCGACAAAGGACGAACTCATTAGTGCGTGGACACATGCCTTGGCGTAACCTTTTGGAGCAATTTGGCGGTCTTCTCTTGCGACTGTGGCGATGGTTGAATCGCTCCTTTGGAGGCTTACTCATAGCTGCAATTCTACTCCTCTCATTTTCGTTGCTTGTGTTGCAAATCCCGGCAGTGAAACAGGCTGTCGTGCAACGCCTTGTGAATCAATCTCTTCAAAACACAACAATCCAAGCAACCATTGGGGAAGTGGGTGGTTTTTTCCCCATCCAAATTACCCTTGAAGATGTCGATGCCAGCCTTGAGGCTGTAGGAGCACTCTCCATCAGCCAACTGGATGTTCAACTTCAACCCTTCCCACTACTTTTTGGGCGCACCTCCATTTCTTCCCTTCGCGTTGACTCGCTTGCTACCCAAGTCAATATTCCAACATGGCAAACGTGGTTGGACTCACAACCTGCTTCAAGTCCTGTTTCGGGTTCACTTTCTGTACCAAATCTAGAGTTAATGCATGGCTCGTTTGAGATCACCAATGCTCAGCAATCACGCACCATCAGCGATGTAACCCTACAAGGGAGTATCGAATCAAATCCCATGGTTCAAATCATCTCTCTTGAGTCTTTGCAATTCGTTTTACCTCAGCAATCGGAGAGTCTTTTTGTTGCCTCAGGTCAATGGTATCGGGATGAAGAGCGCACGGAGCTCAACCAAATTGAGATCGAGCACCCACAACTCCAATTTGAGGGTGAGCTTGCCATGGATGCACCTCGCATGACCTCAACTAAAGATATTTGGCAAGGTTTTCTTTCGGGAGAGACTCAAGGAGTTGTTCGATGGAGCCCTTCTACCTTCGATATGGAGCTTTTCCCTTCTATTCAAACACCTTGGGCTAAAGCTTTTTCTTCGTTGACTACGCAAGGGTCGTTGGAAAAAATGGAGGGGCAATGGGTGATCCAAGACCTTCAACTCTACACCCAAGAAAGCTCGTTGTCGGTTTCGGGTCGGTTTCCTGCTCTGTGGTTCGAGACCTCACCATTGAACGCTCCGCAAAGCATCACGACCTCTCCATGGGAGTTGACTATTGAATCAGCTCGTCTCAGTAAACAAGAACTCCAGTCTCAATCTGAGCTGTTGGGCCTTGCCGCCATCTTGGGTGATGTCGCCGTGGCATCTGACATAATGCATCAAAATGGGGCTTTCACTTGGAGTTTGGAGCTGAATGATCCAAACGGGACAAGCACCTATTCCTCATCGGGGACTCTCCAAGGGAGTGAAGAGGGATTGTCTCTCACATCACTGGAAGCAGAATTCGCATTTGATGGGTTCTCCAGAGAGCTCTCCCCCTTGCTTGGCGAGCTCCCCGCCATTCCAGGATTTATACGTGAACAGGATGATCGATTTGGGGTAGAATTAACCGGTCAAGGGACGCTGAAAATAGATTCCACGACGCTGTGGACTCTTCAAAACTCGGAGACTGCATGGTTTCCTACGCCACCTACGCTAGCGACCACCTACCGCGCCACAGATGGCCAAATTGGACGGTTTAGATCGGATCGACTCGACATCTCCGTCTCTTGGTCACCCGATTCACTATCTGGCCATCAGCTAGCCTACACGCTCGGGCTGGAAGGGATTGGCCTCAAAGCCCAATCTAGAGGCACACTTTCTGACCCAACGTGGCACACTTACGATACACCCTCGAGTGCTTCACCTTTCGTTTGGGATCAAACCACGACATTTTCTCAATGGACTGGGTCTGTTTTAGAGCCCCGACGTTTTGCAACATCCACCGATTTGGCGTTCACTCTCTCCAGCACCATAGCCTCTGATTGGCGTGCTCAGGGTCGTGCTGATTTCACATTAAACATGCGTGAGGGTGTCTTTTTTGGAGCCCCCATCGTTCCATTCGACGCCACACTCATAAAAACAGAGGATGCCCTGCTTCTTTCGAGCGATGCGTTGGAAGCTGCCATTTTGGGCGATATCCGTGGGGAGTCCATCGTAGAGCTTGCCCTATTGGTTGGCTCTTCCTTGGGCCAACAATTTGGCCATCTTTATCAATTTGAGTCGTTTAAGAGGGCTCAGAATTTACCCATTTCGCCCAAATCCACTTTGCCCAAATCCGCTGCGCCCAAATCCAATTTGCCCGAGCAATTTACCTTTGATGTGGCGATGAATAATGGCGCCATCCTAGCACCATGGGTTGGACTGGAGAGGCTAGAGAGTCAAGGCTCCATTACTGGTACAGTGGAAAAAAATGGACTCAATCTACACATCCAAGCGACGGCACAAGATCCACGAGTTGTACTCCAAAATATCCTTTTAACGGGTCTTGAAAGCACATTGGATGCGCAATGGCGTCTCGATGAACCATGGACTCAATCGGGTAAAGCGGATTGGAGTCTTCAGTCAACCACCCTCCAGTCTCGACTTGGGACCCTCTCCAATCCCCGTTGGACAGCCTCCATTCATGGCCAAGAAACGAGTCTTTCACTACGATCGGAATCCACCAATGATGGCCTCAAAACAACTCTCCTTGCCTCTGCAAAACGCAATCCATCCACGTTGGAGATTCAACTTGACGCCCTAGAGCTTGGACGAAGCGCATACCAATGGGCGTTACAAGCACCAAGCCTTTGGATCTATTCTCGGGACGATTCATGGCAATTTTCTCCTACCACGTTCATCTCTGGAGTGCAAGAAATACGCCTAGAGGGTACCTACTCAAATAACCCTACAGACGCCTTCACATTATCCTTTCAAAACACGGATCTTGGGGATGCCTTACAGTTTGTAGAGAGTCGATTGTTGTGGGATGCCACCCTAAATGGATCCCTTACCACAAGGCAACTTGGCTCCACGACCATCCTTCAAGGGGGACTTGTGGGAACGGAGGCAACTTTAAATGACCGATACATTGGGGATCTACGGCTTGAAAGCCGATTAGACAGTACATCTAACCGTTTTTTGGTGCAGGCTTCACTTGAGGATTCGTTACAAGAAGCTTTTGATATTCAAATCCAAGGCTCTTTGGCTAATCCCCTCAACTCACTCCCCGACCCAACTCAACTCGATCTTCAAGCAGATATTCAACGCCTTGACGTATGGCTTTTGGAAGAACTCATTCCAAATGTGATTGCCCAAAGCCGTGGTCAAGTTCAAGGAGAGGCGAGATTCCAGCAGATTCAGGGTCAAACGGAATTTACTGGCTTGGTCGAGTTTCAAAACACACAGCTCATCCCCAATTTTTTAAATACTCAACTCTCCGTTGACGGGATAATGCGATACGATCTACTTGATGGCTTTACACTCGACAGTTTACAGCTTCAAGATTCACGAGGTGGCTCAGCGATTCTGGACGGGACTCTTGGCGTGACATCCCTGAATCCCAAAGCGACAATTCCATTCAATCTAAGTCTTGATGCCGCCTCTTTGCATCTACTGAATAACCCATTTGACCCTGATATTCCCTTTTTCTCCTCAATTACTGGGTCGGGCCGTTTGGAGCTGACGGGCAGCCAAGATGCCCCTGTAATCTCTACTCCACAAGCAATCGAACTTGCACAAAACTCGGCAATTTCCATCCCTATTTTGGATGTCACCAATGTCGACAACAACACACGATTCATTCGATTTGTCGATAAAATCCCCGCATTGGGAGAGCCCCTGAGTAGTGAAAGAGTCCAAAATAACGCGCCAGGCACCCTTATTCCAATACAAGGAGACTCTCTCATCGTGTCTGAGATCTCCAGACTCTCGGCGACGGCGACCTCTTTTCAGGACTTATTTACTCTGAATTTGCAATTTCGAGCACCAAATGCGGTCCAAGCTGAGCTCATTTTTGACCAAGTCACCAACGATCAAATTCGTGCTCAAGGAACTGGGGATTTACGCCTCACCCTCCAGGATGGGGACTTGAGTGTCTTTGGCGCCATGGATATTGTCTCAGGGCAGTATAATTTTGTAAGTGGCGATGTCCTCAGTAGGCAATTTCAGCTCCAAGAAGGTGGTTCTATTTCGTGGGATGGCGACCCTTACGACGCAGAGCTGGATGTAAGTGCAGTGTATCGCGCCAGACCCTCGCTTGCCTCCTTGGGCTCGCC
>DDIC01000056.1:6042-16702 GCA_002338335.1 Bacteroidetes bacterium UBA1860 | reverse complement strand
TCGTCACTAAAATTACAGACTAAAGTCAGGACAACCCGTGGCGATAGAAACCAAAATTAGAATTAAGCTGAAATCTTACGATCACAATTTGATCGATAAGTCTGCTGAGAAGATCATTGCAACTGTGAAATCGACTGGAGCCATTGTCTCTGGTCCGATTCCGTTGCCAACCAAGAAGACGATTTTTTCGGTGAACCGTTCGGTCCACGTGGACAAGAAGTCAGCAGAACAGTTTGAATATCGTTCGCATAAGCGACTCATCGATATTCTTTCTACAGGACCTCAAACCGTTGATGCCTTGATGAAGCTGGAGCTTCCTTCAGGTGTTGGCATTGAGATTAAAGTGTAAACAATAGGTCAGTAACCTAGCAATACCCATCCATCATGAGCGGATTAGTCGGTAAGAAAATTGGGATGACAAGTATCTATGCAGAAGATGGTCGCAGTGTACCTGTGACGGTCATTGAAGTGCCAGATGCGGTTGTTACTCAAATTAAAACAGCGGATGTCGACGGATACGATGCCATTCAAGTAGCATCGTTCGACAAAAAAGAAAAAAATGTCTCCAAAGCGCTGATGGGACACCTGAACAAAGCTGAAGCTGGCGCTAAGCGTATGATCAGAGAGTTCAGAGGGGTCGCTCCTGAAGGGATGAAAGTGGGCGATGTACTGAAAATCGAGGATGTATTTACGGTCGGAACCTTTGTTCATGTAGCCGGGAAATCAAAAGGTCGTGGATTCAGTGGAGTTGTACGCCGTCACAATTTTGGTGGTGTTGGCGACAGCACGCATGGTCAGCATAACCGTCTTCGTGCTCCTGGGTCGATTGGACAGTCATCAGACCCTTCGCGCGTTTTTAAGGGGATGAAAATGGCCGGTCGTTACGGAAACGATCGTATTAAAGTCAGAAACCTTCAGGTCGCCAAAATTATGAGTGAGGAGAATATCCTACTCATCACGGGTTCAGTACCTGGTACCAATGGAGGCTTTGTTGAAATCACGAATCTTAAAACTGAGGAGTCCGCTGCATGAAGCTTGAGGTCTACTCCATTGATGGAAAGAAAAACGGCAAGTCTGTAGAGCTGGATGCAACGGTGTTTGGCATTAAGCCAAATCGCACGGTGATGTTTGAAGATGTGCGTCGTATCCAAGCCAACAAGCGCCAAGGAACAGCAAAAACAAAAGAGCGTGGAGAGATTCGCGGCTCAACCAAAAAACTGTTTAAGCAAAAGGGTACGGGTAATGCACGTCGTGGTGACATCAAGTCTCCATTGCTTCGTGGAGGAGGTACAGCCCATGGTCCTAGACCACGCCCTTACAATTTTGGCATGACCAAAAAGGCGATTCAGCTAGCAAGACGTTCTGCATTGAGCCTGAAAGCTACCCAAGAAGGGGTTATGGTGGTTGAGAATTTTGATTTTGAAACCCCACGTACCAAAGATATGGCGATAGCCTTGACCAATCTTGGATTGGAAGGCAAGAAAATCCTTGTGCTCACCCCGGGTAAAGTGGAGAGTATTTACAAGTCTGGACGCAATTTGCCAGGTGTGCGAGTGCTCGAGTCCAACAAGCCGACCACGTTTGATATTATGCATGCCGAAGTGTTGGTGTTTTTGGAGGGTGGTCTCGAAGAGTTACAATCACAATTAGCGGTGGATCCTGCAGTGCAAAAAGCACGTGAAACACGTGTGAGTGAAGCTCAAGCTAAGATTGAAGCGGCAGCCAAAGCGAAATTCGAGAAGAAACTTGCAGGGGCTAAAAAAACGGCAGCGTCGAAATCTGCTTCTAAACCAGCCACGAAATCGACTGTGAAGAAGGATGAAACAACCGTTGCGACGACTGCAACAACCAAAGCTACGGCTGAGAAGCCAGCAGAGGTAGAGGAGAAGCCAAAAGCAGCACCAAAGAAAGCAGCAGCCAAAACAACAGCGAAGAAAACAACGGCGACTAAATCGACTACAACTAAAGCCTCTACGACGAAAAAAGCTGCACCGAAGAAGACGGCTGCTAAATCGACGGCTACTAAGTCAACTGCCACGAAGTCAACCGCGGCGAAAAAATCAGCAGCCAAGCCCGCAGCCAAAAAAACGACGAAAACAACGAAAAAAGATTCTGGTGAGGACAAATCATGAGCGTTTTGATCCACCCATTAGTAACTGAGAAAACAACTCGCCTTTCGCAAGAGGGTCAGAAAATCGTTTTTAAAGTGACCAAGGATGCTACAAAGCCTCAAATTCGTGAGGCGATCGAATCGACCTACACAGGTGTGAAAGTGGCCAAGGTCAATACCATGATTATGCCATCTAAGCCAAAAGGACGCTTTACACGTAGTGGATATGTTGCTGGACGCACCTCTCCCTACAAAAAAGCTGTTGTGACGCTTAGTGAAGGAGAAATCAACATTTTTGAAGAAATCTAACTAGACCCATGGCCGTAAGACAGCTTAAACCAACCACTCCAGGTACACGCCACCGTATTGCCCCGGTTTTTGATAACATCACGACCGATAGGCCGCACAAAGGGCTAACCGAAGGTATCCACAAGTCAGGCGGACGCAACAGCCATGGCCGCAAAACGTCACGTCATCGTGGAGGCGGGCACAAGCGTAAGTATCGTGTGATCGATTTCAAACGCAACAAGTTTGATATCCCAGCCAAGGTGCAAACCATTGAGTACGATCCAAACCGCACAGCTCGCATCGCATTGCTTTCCTATGCAGATGGTGAGAAGCGTTACATCATTGCACCTGATAAGTTAAATGTGGGTGATACGGTTAAAAACAGCCGTCAAATGATGAACCCAGATGTTGGATGCGCGATGCCACTGACAAATATTCCACTCGGTACAGTGATTCATGCAGTGGAATTGAATCCAGGCCGTGGAGCGCAAGTTTGTCGCTCAGCGGGCACGAATGCACAGCTAGTGGCCAAGGAAGGAGATTACGCAACGATTAAGCTTCCATCAGGTGAAGTTCGTCGTGTGCCTTCGAAGTGTATGGCTACCATTGGAAGGACGAGTAACCCAGACCACTTTAATACCACAGGTGGAAAAGCGGGTCGTTCACGTTGGAAAGGAATTCGCCCACAAACACGTGGGGTTGCCATGAATCCAGTCGATCACCCAATGGGTGGTGGTGAAGGGAAAGCCTCTGGTGGGCACCCTCGCTCCCCTTGGGGTCAAATGGCCAAAGGAAAGAAAACTCGTGACCGCAAGAAGGTCTCGAATAAATTTATCGTACGACGCCGTAACGCTAAGAAATAAAGTAAACCTCTATGCCTCGTTCACTAAAGAAAGGACCTTTTGTGCATTACAAGCTTCAGCGAAAGATTGATGCCCAAAAAAACGAAACAAAGAAAAAAGTCATCAAGACGTGGTCTCGTAGTTCGATGATCACGCCAGACTTTATCGGCATGACGTTTGCAGTGCATAACGGCAAGCAATTTATCCCAGTATACGTGACAGAAAACATGGTTGGACACAAGCTTGGTGAGTTTTCACCAACACGCACCTTCCGTGGTCACCCAATGAAGAAAGCGAAATAATCATGGCAGACGAGCAACCAGATGTACAAGTTGAGGACGTTGAAGCGGTAGAGACCGTTGAAACAACCGATGTAGAGCTTCTTGAAGCGCGTGCAATTCAGCGCCACTTACGACGTGCGCCTCGCAAAGTTCGCCTTGTGGCAGACTTTGTGCGCGGCAACACCGTCGCAAAAGCCATTGAGAAGCTTGCATTTACCAAAAAAGATGCGGCTGGCGATGTGGCGAAGGTGATCAAGTCTGCAGCTGCGAATTTACGAGACAAATTTGATGACGAAAGTTTCGAGAACGAAGATCTCGTGATCAAGAAAATTGTTGTTGACGAGGGAATGACCCTCAAACGCATTCAACCAGCACCGCAAGGTCGCGCGCATCGTATTAACAAGCGCTCGTGCCATATTACAGTGGTTGTTGGACCAAAAACTGAACTAGAAACGACCAAATAGGAGTCACTTTGGGACAAAAAACGCATCCAGTAGGGTTACGATTAGGCATCATCAGAGGGTGGGATTCAAATTGGTATTCTGAAGACCAACAACCAGAGATGCTTCACGAAGATTTAAAGCTTCGCGACTATCTTAACGTCCGCCTCAAAAATGGTGGGATTTCCAAGATTGGGATCGAACGTACCCCAAAACGAGTTCTTTTGAATCTCTTCACGTCACGTCCTGGTGTGATCATCGGAAAAGGTGGTGAGGAAATTGAGAAACTTCGTGAAGAGTTGAAGAAGCAAACGGGTAAAGATGTCCAGATCAATGTATCTGAAATCAAGCGCCCAGAAGTGGACGCCAGTCTCGTCGCGCAAAATATTTGTCAGCAGCTAGAAGGGCGTGTTTCGTTTCGTCGTGCTATGAAGAATGCGATCCAAGGAGCGATGAAACTCAATGCCCAAGGTATTAAAGTCCGTTGTTCTGGTCGCCTCGGTGGTGCTGAAATGGCGCGAACAGAATCTTATAAGGAGGGACGTGTGCCTTTGCATACCCTTCGTGCTGATATTGACTATGCTAACCATACAGCCAACACGATCTATGGCTCGATTGGTGTAAGCGTGTGGATTTTTAAAGGTGAAGTGCTTGGAGACGTTGATCTCTCTGCCTCTTCATCTGCGAAGCAAGAAGAGCAACAAGCGCCACAGCGTGGTGAACGTAAGGGCCGAGGCTCACGTCGTCCAGGCGGGCGCGGAGCTGGGTCTTCAAACCGATCCAAAGCGAAAGCATAATCTCGAGATAGTAGAAACAGGTTGATCTTATGTTAGAACCAAAACGAATTACCCGCCGCCGCGTCCACAGAGACAAGCTCAAAGGCAATGCAGGTCGCGGACACCAAATCGCCTTTGGAAACTTTGCACTCAAAGCATTGGAGCCAAAGTTCATTACTTCACGCCAAATTGAGGCTTGTCGTATTACGATTAGCCGTACGCTGAATCGTGAAGGTCAAACGTGGATCCGCATTTTCCCTGATCGTCCCGTTACCTCGAAACCAGCAGAGACTCGAATGGGTAAAGGGAAGGGAGCTTTGGACCATTTTATTGCGGCTGTGAAGCCAGGTCGAATTCTTTTTGAAATTTCTGGAGTAAGTGAAGAGAAAGCACGTGAAGCATTTCGTCGTGCCTCTCACAAACTTCCGATCAAAACTAAATTTGTGAAACGTCGTGATTACACGGGTGCTTAAGCCTCGAACTGGCCATCACCAATATCTCACAACGAACGAAACTCAAACAACACAACGATGAAAGCAACCAAACCGACAGAACTTAGAGAATTATCGGTCGCGGATTTAGAAACCCGCCTCGAAGAGAATCGCAAGTCGCTGCGTGATATGCGCTTTAAAAAAGCCGTATCTGGGCAATTAGAAAACCCTACAGCACTACGTGTGACTCGAAAAGAGATTGCTCGCATCGAAACGATCATCACTGAAAAACAAGGCGCGTAACCTACTATGTCGACTGAAGAAAAAAACGTCACAACTGACGCAGCCATCCACTCAACACCCGAAGAGCGTACGACCCGTCGTACTCGTATCGGAAAAGTTGTGAGTAACAAGATGGACAAAAGTATCGTCGTAACTGTGGACCGTCAGGTAAAACACCCCATTTATGGGAAGTTTATCAAAAAGACGACCAAGTACATGGCCCACGACGAAGAGAACAAAGCAGGTGAAGGCGACACGGTGCAAATCATGTCGACACGTCCTCTTTCCAAGAATAAAACATGGAGACTCGTTGAGATTCTCGAAAAAGCGAAGTAATCATGATCCAACAAGAAAGCATCTTACAATCTGCAGATAACTCTGGCGCTAAAAAGATCATGTGTATCAAGGTTCTTGGTGATACACGCCGTCGTTATGCCAAGGTGGGAGATATTATCTCTGCATCTGTCAAAACAGCACTCCCTGGCGGAAACGTCAAAAAAGGGGAGGTCGTCAAGGCGGTCGTTGTCCGCACCAAATACGATGTACGTCGCAAAGATGGTAGTTACATCCGTTTTGATGAAAACGCTGCGGTTGTCATCAACAAAGATAATGAGCCCGTCGGGACCCGTATTTTTGGCCCTGTCGCACGTGAATTGCGTGAAAAGAGCTTCATGAAAATCGTATCCCTTGCCCCAGAGGTACTCTAAACGCAAGAGAATAGCCTTATGCCTAGAAAAAGTAAGTCACAACCAAAATTAAATGTCAAAAAGGGCGACGAAGTAATGGTCATCGCCGGCAATGACAAAGGGACCAAAGGTCGTGTGTTGATGGTCTTCCCATCCAAGGAGCGCGTGCTTGTGGAAGGGGTGAACCTACGAACACACCACGACAAACCGTCTCAAGAAAATCAACAAGGTGGACGAATCAAGCGTGAAGCTGCGATTCATATCTCCAATGTGATGGTCGTAGACCCATCCTCAGGAGAGCCAACACGTGTTGGACGCACCCGAATTGAAGCCGACGGCAACAAACCTGCTCGTTGGGTACGTGTCGCCAAGGTTTCTGATGAACTCATAGACAAATAATCATGGCCTTAGCAAGACTACATCAGGTATTTAAGGATGACCTTGTTCCCAAACTCATGGAAGAGTTTGAGTACAAGAATCAAATGGAAGCGCCGAAGCTCACAAAAATCGTCTTAAATGTGGGCGCTGGAGACGCGATCACAGACCGTAAAGCCCTAGAGACTATTCAAGAAAATCTAGGTCTTATCACCGGTCAGCATGCCGTCCTTACGACAGCCAAGCAATCCATTTCGAACTTCAAACTTCGTGAAGGGATGGCGATTGGAGCCAAAGTAACATTGCGTGGCCGCGTGATGTACGAATTTCTCGATCGTTTTATCAACCTTACTCTCCCCCGTACACGTGACTTCCAAGGAGTCCCAGACAAAGGATTCGACGGTCGCGGGAACTACAATATGGGTGTAAAAGAGCACACGATTTTCCCAGAAATTGATGTCGATAAAGTGGACAAGGTCCATGGCATGGATATCACCTTTGTGACGACGGCACAAACCGATTCGGAAGCCTATGCGCTTCTAAGCCACTTTGGAATGCCGTTCAGAAACAGAACTCAAACACAGACTGCTTAATTATGGCAAAAAAATCCTGGATAGCCAGAAACGAAAAGAAAAAACGTGCCGTTGAACGCTACGCTGAAAAGCGTCAAGCACTCATTGAGGCAGGAGATTACGAGGGACTCCAAAAGCTCCCACGCAATGCAAGCCCTACGCGCGTGAAAAATCGTTGTGCCCTCACGGGACGTGCTCGTGGGTACGTCGGTCAGTTTGGCATCTCTCGCATTAAATTTAGACAACTCGCACTTCAGGGTAAGATTCCTGGCGTTCGTAAGGCAAGTTGGTAACCTCAGCAGTAGACGAAACCTATGTTAACCGATCCAATAGCAGATTTTCTCACTCGCATCCGTAACGCCCAAATGGCGGGATTGCGTCGTGTAGATATTCCCGCGTCAAAAATGAAGCGCGCCATTACTAAAATCCTTGTCGACAAGGGATACATCTCTCGTTACATCGACATTGAGGATAGTAAGCAAGGAGTTCTACGCCTGTTTTTGAAGTATGATACCTATGGCCAACCTGTTATCCAGCACATTAGCCGTGTTTCGAAGCCAGGACTTCGGAATTATGTAGGAATGGACAACATTCCTCGCTCGCTTAATGGACTCGGAATTGTCATTCTATCCACCTCTCGTGGTGTGATGACAGACAAAGAAGCCAAGCAATTGAACGTCGGTGGAGAAGTCCTCTGCACGGTCTATTAATGAACCCATGCACAGGAATCAACAACCTAATTGAATTCACAACGCGTCAGTAAGAAAAGTTAAACCACATGTCTCGAATTGGAAAAAATCCTATTGCCCTACCAGATCAAGTGACGGTCGATATCTCTGCCGACAACTTGGTCACGGTTAAAGGCGCTAAAGGTGAAAATCAGGTCCATGTCAAAGCAAACCTAGCGGTTACCCAGCAGGATAATGCGATTGTCGTGAATCGGCATACCGAGTCCAAAGAGGACAAGGCAATGCACGGTCTATATAGATCCTTGATTGAAAATATGGTCATTGGTGTGAGCCAAGGATTTGTGAAGGAACTCGAAATTATCGGAGTCGGTTTTCGTGCTGCGATGAGTGGGAATGTCCTTGAGCTAAATCTAGGGTTCTCCCACCCGATCTTCTTCATGGCTCCAGATGGAATCTCCATAGAGGTCGACACAAAGCGTGGCAAAAACCCCATTATCGTGATTTCTGGGCATGACAAGGAACTGGTAGGTCAGGTATCTGCCAAAATCCGTGCGCTTCGTAAACCTGAGCCGTACAAAGGAAAAGGAATTCGCTATCTCGGTGAGCAAATCCGAAGAAAAGCGGGTAAATCTGCAGCAAAATAAACTAAGGACGATCTAAGACGATCTTTGAGTTATGGATAAGAATATTGTAAAAACAGAACGCCGCAACCGAATTCGCCGTAGAGTTCGTGCGAAGGTTCAAGGCACGGCAGAGCGCCCCCGTTTGAGTGTGTTCAAGAGCAACAAGCACATCACGTTGCAATTGATTGACGACCTAAAGGAGCAAACGATTTTAGGCATGTCGACCAACACCAAGGGAGTCGCGGATCTTGTCAAGGGCAAGAGCCCTTCTCAAGCTGCAGGGATTGTTGGCCAGGAGATAGCCAAAGCAGCCAAAGATCAAGGTATTACCAAAGCGGTGTTTGACCGTGGTGGATACATCTATCACGGAGTTGTCAAGGCAGCTGCTGACGGCGCACGTGAAGGCGGCCTGCAATTTTAACCCAACGATCGAAACGAAACGCGATTAACGAACGAAGAGAATAACCCATGCCAAAGATTAGAAGAAAACCTTTTGTTCCCGCTGCAGGACTCGATTTGCAAGAGCAATTGGTTCATGTCAACCGTGTATCCAAAGTGGTAAAAGGTGGACGACGCTTTAGCTTTAACGCAATCGTCGTGGTTGGAAACCGTGACGGAGTCGTAGGTCACGGCCTTGGAAAGGCAAATGAAGTGACTGATGCCATCCAAAAAGGCCTCCAAGAAGCCAAAAAGAACCTAATTCGTGTACCACGCACAAAAACAGGTAGTATTTACCATCCAGTTGTAGGTAAAGCGGGCGCAGGGAAGGTGTTGCTTCGCCCAGCCTCTGAAGGTACGGGTGTAATCGCCGGTGGAGCGGTACGTAACCTGATGGAGATGGCTGGGATTCATAACGTGCTTTCAAAATCTCAAGGATCGTCAAACCCACACAACATGGTGAAAGCGGCATACCAAGCGTTGAAGGATCTTACAGATCCAATTGAAGTATCGCAGCGCCGTGGTGTCCCTCTCAAAAAAGTATTTAATGGATAATGTGTCCCCTGTGGCACACACAAAAAAGAGAAGAACGTATGGAACTTCACAAATTAGAATCACCGGCACCCAACAAAAAAACACGCAAACGCGTGGGCCGCGGTGAAGGTTCGGGACTCGGCAAGCAATCCGGTAAAGGTCACAATGGGCAGAAAGCTCGTGGATCTGGAAAAGTCGCTGTAGGATTTGAAGGGGGGCAAATGCCACTTTATCGCCGTATTCCTAAGTACGGTTTTAAGAACTTTAATCGTGTGGCCTATGTCTCGCTGAATTTATATCAGCTTGCCCAAGCCATGGATCAGAAGAAAGTGGGCACAAAAATCACATTTGATGACCTTGTGAAGGCTCGTCTTGTGGATCAGAACGATAAGGTCAAACTTCTAGCACACGGCGACTTCGACAAGAAAATCTCGATTGAAGTCCATAAGGCGAGTGCCACAGCAAAAGCCAAAATCGAAGAGCTTGGCGGGACGATTGTCTCCTTGACGAAAGAGGAAGCTCCTGCACCTGCTCCTGTTCCAGTAAAGGCAAAGGCTAAGGCCGAGACCACGGAAGCACCCAAGGCGCAAGCCCCCGAAGGTGTTGAGGAAGAACCAAAGAAGGAAGTAGCTGAAGCAACACCGGCCGAAGCGCCCGAGGCACAAGCGCCAGAAGTTGTTGAGGAAGCCCCAGAAGCTTCCACCGATGATGCGGACGCATCTGCGCCAACGACCGACGAAGAATCAAAAGACTCCTAACCATTTTATAAAGAGATATGCCTCTTTGGGATACCATACGAAACATTTTTAAGATTGAGGAGCTGAAAGATCGGATCCTTTACACCATCGGTATTTTGATGGTATACCGTCTTGGAAGTTACATTACGATGCCAGGTGTGGATGCCTCACTTCTGGCACAATCTCCTGGAAATGCCTCGAGTCTTCTAGGTCTGTTTGACCTATTTGTTGGAGGTGCCTTTACCAGAGCAGGGGTGTTTGCCCTTGGAATTATGCCCTACATTACCGCGTCGATTATTATACAGTTGATGGGTGCTGTGGTTCCTTACTTCCAAAAGCTTCAACGTGAAGGAGAAGAAGGGCGACGAAAGATCTCCAATATCACCCGCTATGGGACCATTGGTATTACCGCAGTCCAAGCCATCGGTTTCTCTATCAACTTAATGGCAACCTCCCCAGAGGCCATTGTCGTGAATTCGACGCTTTTTGTGGCCACGGCTGTGATTGTCCTTACCGCAGGTACAGCATTTGTGATGTGGTTGGGTGAACGAATTAC
>DDIC01000056.1:0-5731 GCA_002338335.1 Bacteroidetes bacterium UBA1860 | reverse complement strand
GATCGAGGAATTGGTAACGGGATTTCATTGATCATCATGATTGGGATCATTGCAGCTCTACCGACGCAGGTGATTAATGAGGTTCAAACAAGTGCCAACTTGATCATCTTCTTGATCGAAGTTGGAGTGCTTTCACTGGTGATTGCGGCCTCTGTTCTTTTAACCCAAGGCATGAGACGCGTTCCTGTGCAATATGCAAAACGAGTTGTGGGTCGTAAACAATATGGTGGAACCACGCAGTACCTTCCTCTCAAGATTAACGCGGCCGGGGTAATGCCTATTATCTTCGCACAGTCCATCATGTTCATCCCAAGCACCATTGGGACGTTCTTCCCAGAAAATGAAACGGTACAGTTTTTAACCGCGTGGAGTGCAGACTTTACAGGATTGACCTACTCGGTTGTCTTCTTTGTTATCTGTGTGTTCTTTACCTATTTCTACACGGCAATCGCGATTAATCCTCGCGAGATGGCCGACACGATGAAGCGTCAAGGGGGCTTTATTCCAGGAGTGCGTCCTGGCAAAGCGACCGTTGAATTTATCGATAACATTCTTACTAAAATCACATTCCCAGGATCTCTATTCCTGTCCTTCATCGCGATTCTTCCTGCGATTGTAGCACAGTTTGGAGTCACTCCTGGTTTCGCGCTCTTCTTTGGGGGAACGAGCCTATTGATTATTGTAGGGGTGGCACTCGATACGCTTCAGCAAATTGAAAGCCATCTAATGATGCGTCATTATGATGGATTCATGAAATCTGGAAAAATTCGTGGCCGTCGCCGCATGTAATTCATGATTTATCTGAAAAGCGACATAGAAATTCAGAAAATGCGAGAATCGGCTCAGATTGTTTCTCGCACGCTTGGTTTGGTTGCCAAACACCTCGAGCCTGGGGTGACAACGGCTTCACTCGACCGTATTGCTGAAGAGTATATTGCTTCTCAAGGGGGGCGTCCTGCATTCAAAGGTTACGGTTCACCAAAGAATCCATTCCCTGGGACGCTATGTATTTCGATTAATGAAGAAGTTGTCCATGGAATCCCTAGTGAATCGAGAGTGATTCAAGAAGGGGATCTTGTGAGTATCGACTGTGGTGTCGAAAAGAACGGTTACTTTGGCGATCACGCGTTTACGTTTGGCGTGGGTGAGATATCCGAGGAAAATCACCACTTGTTACAAACCACGTTGGAGTCTCTCTACTTAGGAATTGACCAAGCCATTCATGGCAACAAGATGGGGGACGTGTCCCATGCAATTCAATCGCACTGTGAAGGGCATGGCTATGGTGTTGTCCGGAGCTTGGTTGGGCACGGCCTTGGCAAAAGCCTTCATGAGGAACCCTCTGTTCCAAATTTTGGCAAACCAGGGACTGGTGAGCGCCTTCGTGACGGGCTTACCCTGGCAATTGAGCCGATGGTGAATGCTGGCACTTGGAAGGTGGAAACACTCCATGATGGTTGGACAATAGTGACGGCGGATGGATCAAACTCAGCCCACTACGAGCATGATATCGTCGTACGCGACGGTGAAGCTGATATTCTCAGCACATTTGAGTATATTACCGAGCTTGACAAAAATCAATCTGTGACCATTCCAACCTATGGCTAAACAAGAACCGATACAGCAAGAAGGGACGATTCTTGAAGCACTGCCAAATGCTCAGTTCAAGGTAGAACTGGATAATGGCCACGAGATTTTGGCGCATGTGTCGGGTAAAATGAGAATGTATTACATCAAAATATTACCTGGCGATAGGGTGCAAATTGAAATGTCTCCTTACGATTTGACAAAAGGACGCATCACCTACCGCCAAAAATAGAGTAAGACCGCTGAAACAAACGCAAAGCAGCCAATCATGAAAACAAAATCATCTGTAAAGAAACGCAGCGCTGACGACAAGATGGTCCGTCGTAAAGGACGTCTTTACATCATTAACAAGAAAAACCCACGTCATAAGCAACGTCAAGGATAATAGAATATGGCTCGTATAGCAGGTATAGATCTCCCTAAAGAAAAACGAGGCGAAGTTGGCCTTACGTACATTTTCGGCATTGGACCGAAAACGTCTAAACTCATCTTGGATGCTGCTGGGATTGATTATGACACGAAAGTGTCTGATTGGACCGATGCTCAGGTTTCGGCAATCCGCAAAGTGATTGAAGAGCAGGTGAAAGTTGAAGGGCAGCTTCGCTCAGAAATCAACGGAAATATCCGTCGCCTTATGGAGATTGGATCCTACCGTGGACTGCGCCATCGTAAAGGATTGCCTTTGCGTGGACAACGCACCAAAACCAATGCAAGAACTCGCAAAGGTCGTAAAAAGACTGTTGCAGGGAAGAAAAAGGTAGTTAAATAACGTCAGTGACATAATCACAAATAGGTATGGCAACCAACTCAAGCAAATCATCTGCTCCAACCAAGCGCAAAAAGAAAAAGCAGGTCTCAGACCCAGCAGGCTTAGCGTTTGTAAAGGCTACCTTCAACAACGTCATTGTGACCATTACCGATGGTTCTGGCAATGTCCTTTCTTGGTCATCAGCTGGGAAAGAGGGGTTTAAAGGTTCACGTAAAAACACGCCATATGCCGCACAACTCTCGGCTGAAACAGCCGCCCGTGCAGCGTATGATATGGGACTGCGTAAGGTAGAGGTGTTTGTAAAAGGGCCAGGATCCGGACGTGAAGCAGCTGTCCGTGCGATGGCAAATTGTGGTTTAGAAGTCACCATGATTCAGGATCGTACGCCGATCCCACACAATGGTTGCCGCCCACCGGCACGTCGTCGTGTATAGAAAAACGTAGAATAAATTAAACAAAAGTCGTCAGTAGACATCCATAACGTCAGGTAAGGTATCCCACATGGCAAGATATAGCGGACCCAAACAGAAAATTGCTCGCCGATTTCGTGAACCCATCTTTGGTCCTAGTAAAGCACTAGAGCGCAAAGCTTACGGCCCTGGTCAACACGGTCGTAGTCGTTTCTCACGCAAATCTGAGTATGCAACACAGCTCGAAGAGAAGCAAAAAGCAAAGTACACCTATGGCTTGCTCGAGCGTCAGTTCCGCAATCTGTACGAAAAAGTTACACGCCAAAAAGGTGTTACGGGTGATCTTCTCTTACAACACCTGGAATCACGGTTGGATAATACGGTGTATCGCTTAGGATTTGCCCGTACTCGTCAACAAGCGCGTCAATTGGTTTCGCACAAGCACATCGTGGTCAATGGTCAAATCGTGAACATCCCATCCTATGAACTCAAACCAGGAGATGTCATTAGCCTTCGTCCAAAGTCTAGAGACCTCGAAGCCGTGACGGATGCCCTTGAGTATGGCTCCCGCACGAAGTATAGCTGGGTAGAAGTAGACAAGAAAACGCGCTCTGGTAAGTATCTCAGCCACCCAGAAGTGGACGAAATTCCTGAGAAAATTAATGTCCAGCTGATTGTAGAGCTGTACTCCAAGTAAACCCTAAACAAGACGTCGATATTATGAGTGGTTATTCAATTCAAATGCCAGATTCGCTCGAAGTTTCTGAAAATTCAGAAAACTTTGGTCAGTTCGTTCTTCAACCTCTTGAAAGAGGCTTTGGGGTCACGATTGGAAACTCGTTTCGTCGAGTACTCCTTTCTTCCTTGCCTGGATACGCTGTCACAGCGATCAAAATTACCGGAGTAGAGCATGAGTATGCTTCTATTAATGGTGTAAAAGAAGATGTCTACGAAATCATCCTGAATCTAAAAGAAATCCGTTTCAAGCAAACGGATGTTCAATCTGGGGTTATTAAGCTCTCCAAAAAAGGCAAAGGTGAGCTTACTGGAAAGGATATCAACAAAGCAACCTCAGAGTTTGAAGTGCTCAATCCTGACCATGTTGTTGCAAACCTCTCGGCCGAAGCCTCTATTGAAATGGAGCTTCATATTAGCCGTGGCCGTGGCTATGTCCCCTCTGAAGAATTTGCGGACGAAGTAGCCGATGATATCCACTTGATTCCGGTTGATGCGATCTTTACACCGATTACGAAGGTGCAGTTCGATGTTGAGAATGTCCGGGTTGGTCAAAGAACAGATTATGAGAAGCTTATTCTGGATGTCACGACGGATGGGTCAATTACCCCGAAAGAAGCCATGACGATTGCAGGGCGTCTTTTGAAAGAGCATATCGAGAAATTCATCACAGAGCGGATCGAGGAGTCTTTTGCGAAGGAAGAAGAAGAGGTGGACACAGAGAAACAACGTATTGGCAGCCTTCTGAAGACAAGTATCGAAGATCTCAATTTGAGTGTTCGTGCCTACAATTGCTTAAAGTCAGCGAATATTAACACGATTGCTGAGCTAGTATCGCGTGATGAGCAAGACCTTCTAAAGTTCCGCAATTTTGGACGTAAGTCTTTGACGGAGCTTACAGAAGTGATTGAAGAGAAAAACCTCCATTTTGGAATGGACGTAACAAAATATTTGGATAAAAACGCATGAGACACTTAGTTCGTGGAAGAAAATTAGGACGCTCCAAAGCACATCGTAAAGCTACGATGCAAGCACTGTGCGTCGCCTTGGTACGTGAAAAGCGTATTCAAACGACGGTAGCGAAAGCTAAAGAGCTTCGTCGCTACATTGAGCCATTGGTGACTCGTGCAAAAGTCGATTCACAACATAATCGTCGTCTTGTGTTTGGTGAGCTTCAGGACAAGCTTGCTACACAAGAACTATTCGACACCATCGGTCCCAAAGTTGGAGACCGCCCTGGTGGATACACACGCGTGTTGAAGACTGGATTTCGTGGCGGTGATGCTGCGGAGATGGCCTTGATCGAGCTTATCGATTTTAATGAGTCAGAAGACTCCTCATCAGCGAAGCCTAAGCGCTCACGTCGTTCACGTCGTGGGGGTGGCTCTACAGCTGCGAAATCTACCGAAGCGCCTGTAGCGGCGAAGGAAGAGGCTCCAGTGGCTGAGGAGGTTGTCGAGGCTGATGAAGCACCTGTCGCGCAGGTAGAAGTAGAGGCCACACAAGAGCAAGAGGCTGCGGAAGCGGACGTCACGGAAGCGAAAGCCGAAGATGCAGAGGATGCTAGTACTGATGAAGCACCTGCCGCGCAGGAAGAGGTTGAAGATGAGCCTAAAGCTTCTGAAGAGCCGACAGCAGAGACACCATCTGACGAACCAACGGATTCAGACGAAGAGAAGAAAGACGCTTAGAGCCTCTTAAACACCTCTTTGTCCCATGCGAGGCAGTCTCTCGCAAAACAGAATGTTTTTTTTATAAGGGTATTGACAATGGTATAGTCAGGTCATTATCTTGATTGTCTAGCCCAAAAACTGGGCGCTGTTCTTTAACAAGTTTGGAAGAAGACGAAGCAAATCGTTGTGCGAGCCGAGATCGATTCAAACAGTGTATAATATAATTTACAATGGAGAGTTTGATCCTGGCTCAGGACGAACGCTGGCGGCGGGCCTAACACATGCAAGTCTAAGGAGAATTTCGGAGCAATCTGAAAGGACACTGGCGCACGGGTGAGTAACGCGTAGGTAACCTACCTTCTGCTGGGGGATAACATCGGGAAACCGGTGCTAATACCGCATAAAGCAACAGTCACGCATGTGGCAGTTGTTAAAGAATTTCGGCAGAAGATGGGCCTGCGTGTCATTAGTTAGTTGGTAAGGTAACGGCTTACCAAGACGATGATGACTAGGGGGTCTGAGAGGATGATCCCCCACACTGGAACTGAGACACGGTC
>DDIC01000001.1 GCA_002338335.1 Bacteroidetes bacterium UBA1860 | reverse complement strand
GCTCATCTTTGTATCGCTCTGCCAGCTTTTTCCATAGAGAGGCAGCTTTCGATCTGTTTGCGGAACTCTCCCAAAGAGACGGCTTAGTAGGGTCATAATCAGAAATTGCTTGATCATATCCTTGTCCTCCCGGCGCAGCATGCAAGTCTAGGATTAGATACATTTCATTTTGTTCGCACCATGATAGCAGTGAGTCCGTCATTTCAAAACCTTTGTTAAGCCAAGTATTTTGACCAGAAATAGGTTCATCTTCAATTGGCAATGTGTACAAGTTGTAATGCATCGGTAAGCGAATCATATTAAACCCCCAACTTTTCATAGAATCAATATCAATCTTTCTTACATGATTCTCTAACCATTTATCATAAAACATATCTGTATTCGCAGTTCCAATTAGGGCTTCAATCGTATCCCGAATTTTATGCTGAGGAGATGCGAAGGCTGCAGTTTGCATCATATAACCTTCTTGAACCATCCAGCCGCCAAGTCCCATACCTCTGAAGATAATGGTATCCTGATTTTGATTCACTATGGCTTTCCCATCAGTTTGAAGAAGGTGTTGGCCATTGGATTGGACATAAAAAAATGAGAGAATAATAAAACTAAGGAGTTTAAAGCGCATTTCTTTTGGTTTTAACCAATTCATTACTAAATCTGTTTATTCGTAGGATAGTCCTTCGCCCATATCGTAAATTAAAGACGAAGAGCTCGTGCCTTCTTCCGCTTGAACTGGCCATGGGAAAGAAAGCCTTCCTGTTGGATTGTACCTTCCATAAAGTACATCTGAGATACCTGCTCCCTCTGTACCAGGTAACCAAATGGCCGCAAAAGCATCCCAATTATCTATATGGTTAGCGATATTCATGGGTCTTCCCGAAGTGAGTAGAACAACTACTTTCATTCCTTGGGCTTTTGCATTTTCTATTACTTGTAGGTCTTCTTTATTGAGATTTAATGAGTCACGATCGCCAAAAAATTCGGTGTAGGGGTCTTCTCCAATAATTATTACAGCGACATCACCTTTCACTTTATTGGCACGTGGGTCGTGAATTATTTCTATTCCTGGAGGAGCGTTTTCTACCAACCCTTCGAGAATAGTAGTTCCTTCTGTAATATCTCCCTGTCCACCTTGCCATTCAATAGTCCAGCCTCCACACTGCATTCCAAGATTATCCGCTCCTTTCCCAGCGACAACTATTTTTGACCATCTAACCTCTTTAGTCGAGTCTGATAAAGGCAAGATAGATTCATTTTTTAGAACAACTACACTTTGTCTGACAGCATCTCTTGCTATTTCTCTGTGCTTTTTAGACCCAATCTCAGAGAGATATTCGTAATCCATTAGGGGCTCATCAAAAAGCCCTACCTCAAGCTTAACTTTCAAAATTCGAGCGACAGCATCATCAATTCTACTCATTGGAATGAGTTCTTCCTCAATGGCCTCTGTAAGTAGGGCCATGAATTTTTTGTAGGGTTCTCCTTCTCCTGAAACCATAACCATATCCATTCCTGCATTAATAGAGGTTACGATGTCTGACTTATAGTCACCGGGGATTTCGTCAATACCTTGCCAGTCAGAAATAATAAAGCCTTCAAAGCCCATTTCTTCTTTTAGTATATCTGTTAGTAGCTCCTTGCTTCCATGACACTTTACTCCGTTCCACGAGTTATACGAAGCCATTACAGTCTGCACTCCCGCATCAACAGCAGCTTGATATGCCGGAATAAGTGTTTCCTTTAACGTTTCTCTTGTCATTATTGTATTTCCCCGATCCACGAGGTTTTTAATTCCCGTGCCAAAAACGGTATTTCCATCTCCAATAAAATGCTTGGCGCATGCAATTACTTTTCTTTGATTCTTTTTATTTGCTGATTGATAGCCTTCAACTGCAGCAACTCCTAATTTCAATACTAAATTTGGATCGCTGGAGAAACCTTCATAGGTTCTTCCCCATCTGTAGTCCTGAGGAGTTGCAATACAGGGTGCAAAGGTCCAGTTTATTCCTGTGGCTGCTACTTCACTTGAAGTGGCCTCTGACACAAGTCTGACAATATCCGCATTGCCCGTGGCTCCTAGACCAATATTATGGGGAAATATGGTAGCACCTTTGACATTATTGTGACCATGCACGGCGTCGATACCATAAATTAAGGGGATCCCAAGGCGAGAGGCTAGTGCCTTTTCTTGATAACCGTTATACAAATCTACCCAAGCTTTGAGAGTGTTTTCTTTAGGGTGAGACCCACCACCACTCAATAAAGAACCTATTGAGTAATCTGTTATATCTGAATGGTCGTCAAGAAAACGGTGATCGATTTGAGTAATCTGCCCCACCTTTTCAGCGATAGTCATTTGGCTTAAAAGGCTCTCAATCGTTTGCTCGTTTGTAGTATTCGGCTGACAACTAGTGAAAGCAAATATAATTAGGGTTGAAAGTGAGATTTTTTTTGGAAAATATTTAGTAATAGTCATAAGTACAATAATTAGAGCGAAGTTACAAATTTCACTCCATAGACCTATGAATTTTAAGGTTTTTTTTAAAAAAAAGGGCGGCAAATTGCCCCTCCTTAAGTTATTATATCAGTCTATTTTAGTTAAGACTGACCCGGCTCCACTGGTGAGAATCACCTTGAGTGATGTGAACCATGTAAAGCGCACGCGGAAGCATGCTAACATTTAATTTAACTGTTCCAGTTGTATTTGATTCAGTCATCATAGTTCGACCATTTAAAGAGATAACTTCTACAGTCATTTCTTCAGAAGTGCGTCCTACAACATTTAAAACATCATTTGCTGGATTAGGCATAACCATAAATTCTAGGTTATCTTCTCCAAAACCAACAGAAGTACAATTGGACTCACAGTAGTTGAAGCAGAAATCAAGCGTGTCGTCTGCAGTACCTACAGTGTAAACACGGTTTACAAATCCACCGAAGTCTTGAGTACAAAGTGAATCGCTAGTTGAAGCATCAAATTGCTCTTGATTCGCCCAATTATCTAGGGTGAACTTATATTCTAGAGCTGTGTTTTGATCAATCATAGCAGTGTATTCCCATACATTGTCGCCATCAGCATCAGTCATAGGCATTCCATCACCAGACCAGCTATTGAAGTTACCACTTACATATGGCTGAGTCCATGAAGCTGGAGCTTTTGGACTATTCATATCAACTACAAAGTGAATATTCTGCTGAACTACAGGAGCAGGACAAAGGCCATCAGTAGCACAAACTTCATAGCAAGTGCGAATTGACCAGTCAGTTAACATTGTATCCGTAGTACGATCATTCCATTGTCCGAAAGCACATGGCAGACCTGAAAGGTTCTCCTTAGTTCCCCATCCAGCGTCGAAACCATTTAAGAAAATATAGTCAGACTGGAATCCAACGGGCTTAACGAAAGTCCTTGTCCACATATCTGTACCTGCGATATTTTCAAGTAAGTTGTCTGTGGGGCCACCCATTCCAGCACCACCACCAACAAACAAACCAGTTGTATCGACAGTTTCATTTTCCATATTTACCTGGAATGTTGCATATACCTCATTGGTATCGCAGCTGTAGCATTCGCTAAAGCATACACCTTTTAAGATTTCGTCATCAACTACGGTCATTTGACGATCAGTAAATCCACCTGAGTTGGTGTTCGTACAGCTCATACCAGAAGTAAAGTTCTCCTGATCAGCCCATCCATTTACAGTAAACTTCCAGCGCATTACTCCGGTATCAATAGGAAGTGTAACAGTCCAAATACTATCACCATCAGGATCAGTCATTGGGTTACAAGTACCACACCATCCGTTGAAAGTTCCGTTAACAAAGACACCTCCTGCATAGTTAGCATTGGTACCTGAGTATTCAGTCATGTCCACGATGAAGGTTATATGCTTCATTGGAGGAGGAGCAGGACAAACCGTATTCGGCGAACAAGTACCAAAACAAAACTCTAGAGTTGTGTCTTGTGTGAATGTTGGCAGGGCCCTGTCATCAAATTGTCCGGAAGCACATGGAAGGCCATTAAGCTGCTCCTTAGTTCCCCAGTCACCGCTATTATTGGGACTATTAAGGAAAATAAATTCTCCTCCAGTAGTACCATCTAGTGTATCTGTTCCTTCCCATATGCCATCAGCATCAGGGTCAGATAAAGCGACGGCATCAGCGCCGCCAATCACACCACCACCAAGATAGATACCATTTGGCCCTACAGTGATGTTCGCAGTATTGACT
>DDIC01000028.1:7609-11686 GCA_002338335.1 Bacteroidetes bacterium UBA1860 | reverse complement strand
GGCCACGGTGCGCCATGCCAATATAGGCCTTCTCAACGTCTTCGCCAGCCGCCTGCTCAACAAGGAAATGCATCATCGGAATGAGCGTTTCAGCTCCCTCAATAGAGAATCGCTTATGGCCAATGTATTTTTTGTGCAAAAACTGCTCAAACGCCATGGCTTGATTCAGTTTATGCAGTATCTCACGCTTTTGGTCTTTGGTTAATTCTGTATAATTACCAGTCGATTCCATTCGCTCACGCAACCACCGACGCTCCTGCAAATCAAGGATGTGCATGTACTCCGCGCCGATATAGCCACAATAGGTATCACGAAGAAGACGGATAATGTCACGAAGGGGTGATTTCTCTTTTTTTGCCAACCCCTCGCAATAAAACTCACGATCCAAATCCCAAATCGTCAAGCCGTAATACTCAAGATCGAGTTCCGGAGAGCGATCTTTGCGTTGACGAAGGGGATCAATCTCTGCATGACCGTGCCCACGCATACGGTACATATACATGAGCCTCCACACAGCAATCGCTCGGCGATCATGCTCAAATTCATCAGCTGCGCCATTTGTAAAGGCAGAAAACGTATCCGCCCCTGGAGGCATCGGCTCATAAGGAATCTCTAGATCGGCAAAAATGGAATCATAAAAATCTTCATGTCCATTGAGTAGCGCATTAATTTTCTGCAAAAACAGACCCGATTCTGCCCCTTGGATAATGCGATGATCATACGTACACGTCATGGTCATCACCTTGGAGACACCTAGCTGATGCAACTGCTCTGGACTCATCGACTGGAACTCTGCAGGGTAATCAATCGCACCTGTCGCAAGAATAGCCCCTTGCCCTTGCATAAGTCTTGGTACCGACGAAACGGTTCCCAGGGTCCCAGGATTTGTCACACTAATTGTTGTGCCCTGATAATCGCTAATTTCGAGTTTTCCTGCGCGCGCCTTGGCAATCAACTCAGCGTAGGCATACAAAAACTCCTTAAAATTCATCCGATCGACCCCTTTAATATTGGGGACGACTAGATTTCGAGAGCCATCTTTGCCAGGCAGGTCAATTGCAATCCCTAAATTAACTTGTCCAGGATCGATGCGATAAGGTTTGCCGTCTTGCAGTTCATACCCATGGTTCAGTGAGGGGAATGTTTGCAACGCCCGGATTGCCGCCCACGCAATAAAATGGGTAAACGAAGCCTTAGGCTCCATCCTCCGGACAAGCTGACGGTTGATAATGTCACGATCCTCAGCAAGCATTTTTACAGGAATCACACGTAGCGACGTGGCCGTCGGAACCGTGAGACTCGCATCCATATTCTCGGCAATCTTGGCGGCGACCCCTTTAATTTGGGTGGCGTTTGGATTTTGATCTATTGGAGCCGAAGCAGCTGATGCGTCTTTTTTGGTCTCGGTCTGTTGCTTGGGTGTTGGCTTTTCCGTTACGGGTGTCTCAGGACCAGCTTCATTTGTAGAAGTTGTAGCCCCATTTGTGGTCGAGGTTGTGGTCGAAGACGCGGTCGATGCCGACCCGTTGAATGAGTGCTGACCATTGTCTCCACCGCCGTCTAACTCCTCAAAATAATTTCTCCAGTAAGCTGGAACAGACTCAGGATTTTGTTTGAACTGCTCGAATAACTCTTCGACGAGCGCGGAATTTGGACCGAATACGGACTCTAGTGACTCCACAGGAAAGGTTTCAGACGTTGAGGATTAGCTAACAAAATTACGAAACTTTTCACCAATCATGATATGTTTCACACGGAAATTGAACCCAATCTAGGAACTCCTCAAACTGACACAAGAATGCTTCTACCTCACGAGTCCGCATCACACCTTCTACGTCACGCTTCAACCCCCACGGAATCAACCTCCCAACCCCATGTAGCACAACCTCACGGAGCGGAATCGGTTCACTGGGATCTGTCTGATCTTTACGCAAGCCCGTCGGATCCAAAACTAGAGAGCGACAAATCGTCTCTTTTGAAAGAAGCTCAGGATATGGCAACCCAATACCGCGGAACGATCGCAAGCCTGGATGCCAATGCGATGCTGGTGTTGCTGGATCGATACGAAACCCTCTTGCAAACTGCTCATCGACTCGGTTCTTATGCCCATTTAATCTGGTCAACCAATACGGAGGACGCCTCCCTTGGTAAGCTTGTGCAGGAAATGAGCGAACTAGGATCTGAGATTAGCCAACACTTGGTATTTATTGACGTCGAATGGCTTGCAGTGGACGACAACCAAGCTCAATCCATCATTGACGATCCTGTTTTGGCTCATCGTCGCCATTATCTAGTACTCTCACGCAGGTTCAAGGATCATACACTAAGTGAACAAGCAGAGCAAGTCCTGAGTGCAAAACGAGTCACAGGCCGTTCTGCATGGGTTCGTTACTTTGATGAGACGCTTGGCGCAGCTCGCTTTGAGTGGAAAGGGGAGAAGCTACCCGAGCAACAAGTACTCTCCAAGCTTCATGACCCTATTCGGGAGATTCGACAGGAGGCTCATGCATCGCTAACTAAGGGATTCCATGAGCATAAGCGCACGCTGACCTATGTGTTTAATACCATTTTGGCTGACAAAATGACCTCTGACAAACTGAGGGGATATGACCGGTGGGATACCACTCGTCATCTGAGTAATGAAACCGATCACGAAACCGTACAAGCGCTCATAGATGCTGTAACAGGGTCTTACCACCTCCCGCAACGAGTTTACAAACTCAAATCTAAACTCCTCGGGATTGACCCGATGTACGATTATGATCGGTATGCTCCACTCATGCAAACAGAAACGACCATTCATTGGTCTGAGGCTCAGAAGATGGTTCTAGATGCGTATCGAGACTTTCATCCGGAGATGGGCACCATTACACAGAAGTTTTTTGATCACAACTGGATTGATGCTGCCGTCAAACCAGGCAAGAGAGGAGGAGCGTATTCTGCGAGTGTGAGCACAGACACTCACCCCTACATCTTAATGAACTACAACGGACAGCTCCGTGATGTGCAGACCCTAGCGCACGAACTTGGTCATGGTGTGCATCAATATTTGAGTCGACAACAAGGTGAATTGCAGGCGGGCACGCCATTAACCACAGCAGAGACTGCATCCGTGTTTGGAGAGATGTTGGTGTTTGAGCGCATGATTGCGGCTCTTGATGACCCTAAAGAACAACTCGCGCTTGTGTTAAGTAAGCTCGACGACACCATCGCCACAGTGTATCGACAGATTTCGATGAACCGCTTTGAAGATCGCATTCACACCCATCGACGCACCCAAGGGGAGCTAACCACGGAGCAGTTTTCTGAGCACTGGATGGAAACCCAGCGTGCATTATACGGCGACTCGGTAACGATGACAGAGGAGTATGGACTGTGGTGGTGCTACATTCCCCATTTTCTCCACACACCTGGCTATGTGTATGCCTATGCGTTTGGCGAGCTTCTTGTCCTTGCTTTGAGTGAACAGTACAAGCAAGCCACCGATAAGGAGGCATTTGCCGAAACCTACATGGGAGTCCTTGCCTCAGGAGGGTCACGATGGCCACATGAATTGATTGCCGAATTTGGTCTCGATATTCGCGATCCAAAGTTCTGGAACACGGGCATTACAGTGTTTCAACGCCTCATTGAGCAAGCAGAATCGCTCGCGAAAGAGATTTCATGATTGTGAAATGATTCCCTATCTTTATCCTTTTGAATAAGGAGACTGGGTTATGCACTCTGCACCCCGTTTTTGATCTACCTAAAACACTGTAAACCCTAAGGTTACGTGGCTAAAAGCTCTGGTATCTCTACCCGCGAATCGGAATCCCTGGATCGGTATCTTCAGGAGATTGGAAAAGAAAAACTTATTACCCCTGATGACGAGGTTCGCCTCGCGAAGGAGATACAGGCTGGCTCTCAGCGCGCTCTTGAGGATCTCACCAAAGCCAACCTCCGTTTTGTGGTGTCTGTAGCCAAGCAGTACCAGAACCAAGGACTCTCACTTGGTGACTTAATTAATGAAGGAAACCTTGGTCTGATCAAGGCTGCCAAGCGTTTTGATGAAACTCGCGGTTTTAAATTCATTTCGTA
>DDIC01000028.1:0-7207 GCA_002338335.1 Bacteroidetes bacterium UBA1860 | reverse complement strand
CTCAACAAAATTGGGAAAGAGCTCTCCAAACTCGAGCAGGAGTACGAGCGTGTACCGAGTGCTGCAGAGCTAGCCGAATCGCTTGAGATGACGGTGAATGAAGTAGCCGACACACTCAAAATTTCAGGACGTCACCTCTCCGTGGATGCTCCCTTTGCCCAAGGCGAGGATAATCGTCTGTTGGACGTATTGGAGAATGAAGAGATTCCTGACCCCGATTTTGACCTCATGGGTGAGTCACTCAAGGTTGAGATTGAGCGTGCATTGTCCAAACTCACCAAGCGTGAGGCCGAGGTTGTTCGACTCTATTTTGGAATAGGGCGTGAGCACTCTCTCACACTCGAAGAAATTGGCGAGCGATTTGATCTAACTCGTGAGCGCGTTCGTCAGATTAAAGAGAAAGCACTGCGCAAATTGCGCAATCACAATAGAAGTGCAGCCCTTCGCACCTACTTGGGATAAGTTTTTTGAAACTTTCGCACGATTTTCCTCGTAATTTACGTTATTAGAAGTATAGAGGTAGACATTCCATCTGCCGCACCATCAATCGTAAACCAGGGGTCGTTATGAAACCACGTTCCTTCAGACTTTGGATACCCATTCTGGGATTATTCTTTTTGACTGGATGCTATACGCAGGTCCAATTTGTGGAGCGCCCCAATTACACCGATCGCAATCAACCTGAGCGCACCTATTATGGTGGTGGGCAAAATAGTGGGTATGGCGATGATGGTGTTTACGGCAATGGCGATCAAACAGTCGAAGGCAAGTATCGTGATGGATTTGATGATGGATATGATCGTGGTTGGAGCGACTCCGAAAGCTATTTCTTTAAAGACTACACGGCAGAGCGTTGGTGGTCTGAGCGTAATCTGAGCCTATCCTACAGCCGAGGATATCGTGATGGCTTTTTTGATGGAGGCTATGGTGGGTATTATGACCCATTCTGGGATTGGCGACGTCCTCGCACGACGTTTAGCCTCCATTTTGGATCGGGTTGGTCAAGCTACAGTTCATGGTATAATACCTACACATGGTTGTATCACCCATATTATGGTTGGGGTTATCACCCCGTAGGTAGTGTTTGGGATCCTTGGTACGGATGGGGTGGATCTCCTTATGCGTGGGGAGGATTCGGCTATAATGGCTTTGGCGGTGGATATTACGGTGGATACAACTACTTTGGCGGTCCGATAGGGACGGTCGTGTACGATCGAGATTGGGATCGACATTTTGGTCCACGCTCCAGTGGGTTGACCAGTGGACGTGCCAACCAACGCTATGATGCACGTCAAGGAGTGAGTTCGCTCAATCGAGGATTTGCCAACAGTGTAACGGGATCTCGCACGCAAGCTCGCACATCAGAATCGATTCGCCGTGCAGTGGAAATGAGCCGTGATCGCGGACGATTGGGAACGTCTCGAGTCACTCCTGGGACATCAATCTATCGTGGAACACCAAGAGGAGACTTTCAGGTTCGTCGTGGCACCTCAACACGTACCGATCGTGGATATGTTGCCCCACGTACTCGTGGTGGTGATAAACCTAGGGTATCCACAGGTCGTTCTTCTGGAGGATCACGTGGCGGCAGTTCTTCGTCTCGATCTTCAAGTCCTCGAGTCAAAAGGGGAGGGGATTCTGGAAAGTCTGCCCCTGCAGTTCGTACAAAACGATCTACAGGTCGTTCGAGCTCAGGAACCAGTGGTGGTTCGAAACGATCAGGAGGATCAAGCTCAGGAGGCTCTTCAGAGAATAAGCGCAGTCGAGGAGGAGGATCCTAACCATGAAATCACTACGTAAAGTTGTTGCTTTGCTACTCTTAGGTGTAGCAAGCCACGTACTAGCTGTGTTTGCACCTTGTGCATTTGCTCAAGAGAGTACTGATCCTGTTTTATATACCCAACAAGCCTTAGAGTTTACTTCAGCGTCTTCAGGAGCGACTCGACCAGGGTTAACACTTCCTGGAACGGCCACAGCGTACGATCTTGGCTCTATTCTCGATAACCCTGCCTCTGCTGCTCTTTTTCGTGAAGGATTTTTTGACCTTTCGCTAGCAGCAACCAATACGAATGAAGAAGCCATCTATCTGGGAGGTGCTCAAACCGACAATCAACTCGAAGGATCGCTCTCGAGTTTAGGTTTTGTTGTTGCACTGCCTACGCGTGTCGGGGCTCTCAATTTTGGCGGTTCTTATGTGCAAACGGCTTCCTTCAATCGTGCCTACTCAGTTGTGGGGTTCAATCAAGACCATACCATTACCGATCAATTCAAAATTCCTGGAAGTACCTACAATGGGATCGCTTTTGATACGTATGCCATTGATTACGGAGACGTGGATCAAACGTATCGTGAATCGATTTTTCGTATAGGCTTTACGCCAGAACAATACCCTGGGATTCAACAAGATGCTGAGGTACTCCAAGAGGGAATTGCAGGTGAATGGAATGCCTTCGTAGCGACAGAATTCCAGCGAAATTTATTTGTTGGAGCCTCGATTGGGGTTACTAATGGTGAAAAAACCTACAAGCGGACGTTTTTGGAGCTCGATCTAAACAACGTCTATAATGGCGATTTCATTGACACCAATAGTGATGGCGAAGGTGAGACAGATGTCTATAATATGCTCCTTGATGACGATTTTCGAAGTGAATACTCGGGTCTCTCTGCCCGATTGGGCATTATTTATCAAGTGGGAGATATGTTGCGTCTAGGCGCCTCATACAAGCTTCCAAGTACCCTCAAGGTGACCGAGCGTTACGACTCTGTCATCCGAACCACCATGGATAATGCAGAGTATTTTCAGAGCTCGCTGAGCGGTGATTTTGAATACAAGATCAAGCAACCTTCCACTGTTTCTGGAGGCTTGAGTATCGGAACAACCCAAGGAATCGAGGTTGCATTTGGCGCTGACTATACCCCTTTATCCAATACGGAAGTAGACTACATTGACCTTGAATATACTTTTGACGAGCGCATTGATAATGAGTACATCGAGTCGGTCTATGATGACGTACTCGACCTCAGAGCTGGTCTAAAATACACAGCACCTATCGGTGTGACAGTGTTTGGATCTGCGCTGTATCAAGCACCTCGATTCAAGGGGTCAAGCCAAGAACGCATAGCTTTTGGTTTTGGTGGCGATGTGCCCGTGAATCGTAATTTAAGTGTCTTTGTGAACTCACGCCTGACGTCGTTTGCAGAAACAAGCACGGTTTACAGCTATGAGGATGGGTTTTTTCAGCCCGCGATTGCAACCACCGATCTAGATGTGTTGTCGTTTGATCTGCAAGTAGGGATCAAAGCCCGTTTTTAAGCAGCTATTTATCCCTTTTATAGCCTAATTAGTTCCTGAATTATATAGGTTGCCGAAACCCTGTAAGCGCTTTTCAACAGAGTATTGGGATATTATTCAATGATTTATTGTTAAGTTTAGGTTAACAGTCGTAAATTACAGACATCCAATAATTACATCTAATATTATGACATCAACCTGCTTCTTTTCGCATGTGCGAACGATTGTGCGTCGTTCATGCCACCTTGTATTGTTGTTGAGTCTCGTTTTTGCAGCTTCAACGCCAGCATCAAAGCTCGTTGCCGCTACCGAAACCAATGAAGTGTCCAGTACGAAACGTGCAGTGACCGTTTCTGGTACCGTATTTGATGCTGAGTCTGGCGAAACGCTCGTCGGAGTCAACATCATGGTGAAAGGGAAGGTCATTGGGACCTCTTCCGACGCTAATGGACGCTTTGACCTTTCACTCGACGACGATCCCCCAATCACCCTCGTAGTTTCGATTGTAGGATTCCAAACCCAAGAAATCGAAATTACGGGCTCTGTGGACGATCTGCGTATCGATATGCAACCACAAGCGGTCTTTGGTTCAGATGTTGTCGTTTCGGCCTCTCGTGTGGAACAAGACATCCTTAAAGCTCCTGTTGCCATCGAAAAATTGGATATCCTTTCGATTCGCGAATCTGCTTCCACAAGCTTTTATGAAGCTTTAGCTAATCTTAAAGGTGTTGATTTTAGTACGCAAAGTTTGACTTTCCGATCTGTCAACACACGTGGCTTCAATGCCAATGGAAACACTCGGTTCGTCCAACTCATAGATGGCATTGACAACCAGGCCCCAGGACTAAATTTCTCTGTTGGGAATGTTGCTGGTATCACGGAGTTAGATCTAGCTACTGCTGAATTAATGCCAGGATCTGCATCGGCACTTTATGGACCCAATGCATTGAATGGTATCCTTTTACTAGAATCAAAAAGTCCTTTTACATACCAGGGATTGTCGTTTAATGTGACCAGTGGTGTGAACCATGTAGATAGTGGGGTAGAAGATCCGTCCCTATACCAAAAATACAGCTTTCGTTACGCAAAGTCGTTCAATGACCGATTTGCATTTAAGATCACGGGTTCATTTCTAGAAGCTCAAGACTTTGTTGGTGAAGATTACAGAGATATCTCGGGCTTTGGTATAAACCGACTCTATGACGGGCAAAATAGCTATGGAGAATTTGTGATTGACCTTCGAACTGTAGCCCAGCTAGGTATTGCCACCTCAAGCGATCCACAAACGGTCGGTTTGCTCCAACAAATATTTCCACTGCTTCCTACTGGACTTGATGGAGCATTTTCTCCAACAGGTTACCGAGAGATTGATTTTGTCGATAACACCACCAACAGTACAAAACTAGGTGCAGCCCTCCATTATAGAATAACGGATGAGCTTGAGCTCATTGGTCAATTCAATACGGGCTTTGGATCTACGGTTTACACAGCTAATGACCGTTTTGTACTAGATAACTTCAATATTTGGACTGCTAAGCTTGAGCTTCGTGGGCCATCATTGATGCTTAGAGCCTATAAAACCCAGGAGAATACAGGTGATGCCTATGCAGCAAATACATTAACTCAGCTCATAAATCAACAGACCTACCTAAATCCATATCTGTTGGGTTACGCAGGTGCATTACAACAAGGCGCAGGGAATGAGGCAGCTCATGCTGCCGCCCGAGCGAATGCGGATGCTGAGCGACCATCTGCTGATTCAGAAGCTTTCAAAACCTTGTTTAATCAGATTCGAAATATCCCAATTTCAGAGGGCGGTGCGAAATTCCTAGATCAATCTGCACTCTATCACCTTGAGGGTTTGTACAATTTCTCTGAGATGATTGATTCTGATCAATTCAATCTTGTAGCCGGCTTTAATCTTAGGCAATATAACTTAGACTCAGAAGGGACTTTGTTTGCACTTGATAACAGTGGCAATGAGTTTACATCAGGTGAGTGGGGTAGTTTTTTACAGACGAACGTGTCGCTTACTCAGAACCTCGAGTTTACTGGTTCAGTTCGCTACGATAAAAACGAAAACTTTGATGGTCAATTTTCACCACGTGCTGCACTTGTGGCTACATTTGCCAATAATCATAACCTTCGTGTTGCATATCAAACGGGTTTTAGAAATCCATCGATGCAAGATCAGTTTATCGATTTGGATGTTGTATCTAGACGCCTTGTTGGATCTAATCCGGTTTTAATTGATCAGTACAATTTTGAGACCAATCCAGTATATACCACTGATAGTTACAACGGTGCTAGACTTGCCGCGTTAACTGGAATGGATCCAGGCGAGGCAGCAGCAAGATTCCTTCAGCCAGTCACGTTCGATAACGATCTTCAACCAGAAAAGAATCAATCGTTTGAGGTTGGATACCGTGCTTTACTGGGAGATAGACTGTTTGTGGATGCATATTACTATTACACCCGTTACACTGACTACATAGCTGAAATTGATTTTATTCAAGGGGTTCCAAACGGCTTAAAGGTTGAACCAAATGTACCAGGTTTAGATAAAGGATCAGACTTATGGAAAACAGCAATGATTTTGGGCACAAACCCACTTACCGGAGCACCATTTGCAACGCAGGCATACGGCTTTGATGTGAATGCAGATGGGAATGTTGATGCGCAGGGATATGCAATTTCTTTAGATTACGATCTCTCGCAAGGGTACAAAATTGGAGGAAATCTAGCTTACAATGAACTCATTAGTGAGAAAGATCTAGTAGACCAAGGCTTTAAAGCTGATTTCAATGCGCCAAAATGGAGATATAATATTCGGTTTTCAAATCGAACCTTGACGCCAAATGTTGGATTCAATCTGACATGGAGATGGCAAGACGAGTACTATTGGTCTTCTAGTATTGGTAGCGGCGATGTGCCTGCATATGGCACACTTGATGCGCAGGTTACCTACAAGTTTAATGAGTTAAATACATTGCTAAAGCTTGGTGGTACAAATGTTCTCAATGAACGCTACACAACGAGTATAGGGAATCCGTTAATGGGCTCTATATTCTATGTATCCCTTACATTTGACGAGTTACTGAACTAAGTTCATAGAGATTAAGCTTTGATTTAGGCGTTCATATCGAGAGATGTGAGCGCCTTTTTTTTGACAGTAAGCACCTCGCGAAACTAGGTATGAAATTCTGTACCTTTTGATTGTTAGATAGTCCAAATACGTAACCATGAGTAGAGACGAGACCACAATTTTGAAAGAAACCTTTGAAGCGCAAGGCGACGACCACTTCAGCGAAGGGTTACAAACCCCGATGCATGAGGATGCCTTCTTAATGAGTAATGAAGAAAAAATGGAGCAAATCGCCCACCATTTTGAAAAAATCATGCATACGTTGGGCTTAGACACCCAAAATGAAAGCTTACGTGGAACGCCCCATCGTGTTGCCAAAATGTATGTGGAGGAAATCTTTGGCGGGCTTAATCCTATGGAGGCTCCTGATACGCGAACCTTCGCCAATCCCTATGATTACGGTCATCTTGTGGTGGAAAAAAATATTCGCTTGGTCTCCTTTTGTGAACACCATTTCTTGCCATTCATTGGCAAAGCCCACGTCGCATACATTGCCGAGGGAGAGGTGATTGGGCTATCCAAGATTAACCGGTTGGTCGATTATTATGCCAGACGTCCACAAGTCCAAGAGCGCTTGACGCTACAGATCGCTGAAGCCTTTGAGAGTGCACTCAAGACAAAAGATGTGGCTGTGGTTATTGACAGTAAACATCTTTGCGTCTCGACTCGAGGAATTAAAGATGAATCCAGCAGTACGGTGACTGCGGAGTACCGAGGTGCATTCAAGGAAGCGGCGACACAGCAGCGTTTTATTGACTATATCCGAATGG